>DAIREI010000227.1:0-3743 GCA_036795675.1 Bacteroidales bacterium | reverse complement strand
CAGGAAATTCCTCCTTAGGGACACAAGTCAGGACTTTCGGGGCATCAACGAAGATAGCATGTCCTCCGGCAGGACGTTGATAGGGAATGTTAAACTCATCTAGTTTCTTTGCCAGATATTCAACCTGGCGGATGCGGCTTTCCAAATTGTCGAATTCGGTGTTTTCATCCAGTCCGATAGCTAAGGCATTCATGTCGCGTCCATTCATTCCACCATAAGTCAGGTAGCCTTCGTATTGAATACAGAAGCCCTTAGCGCCTTCATACCACTCTTCGAGGCGTGTGGCGATAAATCCACCCATGTTTACTATACCGTCTTTCTTGGCGCTCATCGTCATCCCATCTGCATAAGAAAACATCTCCTTGCAAATCTCTTTAATGGTCTTGTTCTCATACCCTTTCTCGCGGGTTTTGATGAAGTAGGCATTTTCAGCAAAACGAGCCGAGTCGAGCAATACGGGTTTGTCGTATTTCTTGGCCAGCTTGCGTACGGTTTTCAGATTTTCCATAGAAACGGGCTGCCCGCCGGCCGTATTATTGGTAATAGTAACAATGATGAAAGGAATTTCATCTTTATGCTCAGCTAGTTCTTTCTCCAATTTTTCGATAGATACATTACCCTTGAAAGGGAGTTCAAGTTGGGTATTTTTGGCTTCGTCGATAGTACAATCGATAGCAAAAGCTTGACGTGCTTCGATATGACCCTTGGTAGTATCGAAGTGTGAGTTGCCCGGGACGCGTGAACCCGGCTTTACCAAGAAAGAGAACAATACGTTCTCGGCCGCGCGACCTTGGTGGGTGGGGATAATGTACTTGTAACCGGTTATTTCGGTAATCTTATTCTTCAGGTTGAAGAAAGAAGACGCACCGGCATAACTTTCGTCGCCCAACATCATAGCTGCCCATTGGCGGTCGGACATCGAACCTGTACCAGAGTCGGTAATCAAGTCGATATACACATGTTCAGACATTAATTGAAACACATTGTAATGGGCTGCTTTGAGCCACTCTCCGCGTTCTTTACGTGAGCTTTTACGGATGGGCTCAACCATCTTAATTTTCCAGGATTCTGCAAAAGGAAGTTCCATATTGAATTATAAATTATGAATTGTTTAACGTTTAGTGTTTAATGTTAAATGTAGAGCTGATAGCTGTTAGCTGTTAGCTGTTAGCTGTTAGGGTTTACGCTTCGCGTAACTATTAAATCTTTGAATTATTGAATAAGCGAAGCTTAGCAGGCGAAGTGATCCCGCTCTTTTACATTGAGGTATACGTTTATTATAACGGTATGTGTCTTCTTCATATTAATCATATCCTTCAGACAGGACAAAATTACGAAGAAATTATTAATCAAACAAATGAATAATAAAAAAATGAAGATTATGAAGAAATAATAATGAGAATGTCTACTAAAAAACAAACAGTTATCAGTTTTTCACCGATAACTGTTCGCTTAATTTTAATTCCGATTAGACGAGCTTAATCTTGAAGCAGTAGTTCAAGAATGGTGATAGCCGCGGTAGTTACGGGCGAACCGGGACCGAATATGGCAGCTACGCCGGCCTTGTATAAGAAGTCGTAATCTTGTGCGGGAATAACCCCTCCTGCAATAACCAAGATGTCTTCGCGACCCAACTTCTTCAACTCTTCTATTACTTGAGGAACAAGCGTCTTGTGTCCTGCTGCTAAAGAGGACACGCCCAATACGTGAACGTCGTTCTCTACGGCTTGACGAGCAGCTTCTTCGGGAGTCTGGAACAAGGGTCCCATGTCCACATCAAATCCGCAGTCGGCATAACCGGTGGCTACAACTTTGGCACCGCGGTCGTGACCGTCCTGCCCCATCTTAGCAATCATAATACGCGGCTGACGGCCTTCTTTCTTGGCAAACTTCTCAGCCAGTTCCACAGCTTTATTAAAGCCGGCATCTCCTTTTGTTTCTGATGAATACACGCCTGATATTGTTCTTATTATTGCTTTATAACGTCCTGCAACAGCTTCGCAAGCATCGGATATTTCACCCAACGAGGCTCTTAATCCGGCTGCTTTTACCGAGAGTTCGAGTAGGTTACCTTTGCCTGTGCGGGCGGCTTCCGTAATATCTTCCAAGGCTTTCTTCACGGCATCATTGTCGCGGTTGGCTCTCAGTTCGTTCAATCGCTTGATTTGCTGTTCGCGAACGGCCGTATTGTCAATTTCCAAGATATCGATGGGGTCTTCTTTCTCCAAACGGTATTTGTTGATACCGATAATAGTTTGATTACCCGAGTCGATACGAGCCTGAGTACGGGCGGCTGCTTCTTCAATGCGCATCTTGGGTAGACCGGTTTCGATGGCCTTAGCCATACCGCCAAGCTCTTCGATCTCTTGAATCAAAGTCCAGGCCTTGTGAGCGATTTCGTTGGTCAGCGACTCTACATAGTAAGAGCCCGCCCAGGGGTCGACCTCCTTAGTAATATAGGTTTCTTCTTGGATGTATATCTGCGTATTACGAGCAATACGAGCCGAAAAATCGGTGGGAAGCGCGATGGCCTCGTCCAAGGCGTTGGTGTGGAGCGATTGGGTGTGTCCCAGCGCCGAAGCCATAGCCTCGATACAGGTGCGGCCTACGTTGTTGAAGGGGTCTTGCTCGGTAAGCGACCAACCCGAAGTTTGGGAGTGCGTACGCAAAGCCAACGACTTAGGATTCTTTGCGCCGAAACTCTTCACTATCTTCGCCCAAAGCAGACGGCCTGCACGCATCTTGGCGATTTCCATGAAATGGTTCATCCCGATAGCCCAGAAGAACGAGAGACGGGGAGCGAAAGCGTCCACATCGATGCCCGCGTTGATACCCGCGCGGAGGTACTCCATACCGTCGGCAAGGGTGTAAGCCAACTCGATGTCAGCCGTAGCTCCAGCTTCTTGCATGTGGTAACCCGAGATGGATATAGAGTTGAACTTAGGCATCTTCTGCGAAGTATATTCGAAGATGTCGGCGATAATACGCATAGAGAATTCGGGCGGATAGATGTAAGTATTACGCACCATGAATTCCTTCAGGATGTCATTTTGTATTGTTCCTTGCATCTCTTCCAGCTTGGCGCCTTGCTCCAGCCCAGCGTTGATATAGAATGCCAATACGGGAAGCACGGCTCCGTTCATAGTCATAGATACCGACATGTCTCTCAATGGAATACCATCGAAGAGCACCTTCATGTCTTCAAGCGAGCAGATAGAAACCCCTGCTTTACCCACGTCACCCACCACACGGGGATGGTCGGCATCGTAGCCACGATGAGTAGCCAAGTCGAAGGCAACAGAAAGGCCTTTTTGACCAGAGGCAAGGTTTCTTCTATAGAATGCGTTAGATTCTTCAGCGGTAGAGAATCCGGCGTATTGACGGATGGTCCAGGGGCGCATGGCGTACATGCCCGAATAGGGGCCGCGCAAGAAAGGAGGAATACCCGAAGCGTAGTTCAAATGCTCCATTCCTTCCAGGTCTTCTTTGGTATAGACTGTCTTCACGGGGATATGCTCGGGAGTCATCCAGTCTTCTTTGGCTTCGTGTTGTTTAGCCCATTCAGCTACATTGGTGTTGAGGAAGCCGGTATTATTTATATCAATGTTTTTGAAATCTACTTTCATGTTTTTCTCTATTATTCTCTCTGTGGCTCTCTGTGCCTTTTCTCTGTGATTCTCTGTGAAACGAATTACACAGAGCGGCACGGAGTTAACACGGAGTTACACAGAGAAGATTATTTA
>DAIREI010000226.1:0-3775 GCA_036795675.1 Bacteroidales bacterium | reverse complement strand
CTTTTGCAGCATAATTACATAACCTGCGATAGTATGAAAATAATCTGCATCGGTATGAACTATACCGCACACAATAAGGAGATGCAAAATTCGTTAATAATATCGGAGCCGACGGTCTTTATGAAGCCCGATAGTGCGTTGCTGAAAGACGGCAAGCCTTTTTTCATCCCCGATTTTTCGGAAAATATTCATTACGAAACCGAAATAGTGGTGAAGATAAACCGGCTGGGCAAGAACATCGCGGCGCGATTTGCCCATCGCTATTACAACGAAGTAACGGTAGGGATTGATTTTACGGCACGCGATTTGCAGAAGAGATGTAAGGAGAAGGGTCTTCCCTGGGAAATAAGCAAGGCTTTCGATAATTCGGCTGCTATCGGCCGCTTTGTATCGCTCGACAGCCTGGCAGTAGACGTGAATCATATCCCCTTTGCTCTCGACATCAACGGGCAACGGGTACAGGAGGGCAATACACAAGACCAACTGTTCAGCGCCGACGAGATCATTGCTTATGTAAGCCGCTTCTTTACGCTGAAAATAGGCGACCTCATCTATACCGGCACTCCGGCGGGAGTGGGTAAAGTAACTATCGACGACCGGCTGGAAGGCTACTTGTGCGGAGAAAAAGTACTGGATTTCAACGTGAAATAAGGCAACTCTCCCTAATTATTATATAGATATATGAAAAAGAAACACATAGTATTAACCTGCATTATATGGCTGTTCCCATTCTTTATGAATGCAACGAACGACGGTTCGCGTTATGCGCCCGCCTCGGCATTGTCGCAAGGAAAGTGGGTGCAGATTAAAACCACGGAGAATGCGGTTTACAAACTTACCTACGAAGACATTAAAGGAATGGGATTTGCCGACCCCGCCAAGATAAAAATACACGGATACGGCGGCTGGATACTGCCCGAAGACTTTACACAACCCTATATCGACGACCTGCCCGAAGTATCGGTGTGGATGAACAAAGGCGGCGACGGCGTGTTCGGCGCCGGCGACTACCTGCTCTTCTACGGGCGGGGAACCGTGAAATGGGACTACGATCCGGCGTCCGATATCTATCAGCACGAGAATAACCCCTACGCCTTGTACGGAACTTATTTTATAGGCGAAAGCGAAGAAGGCCCTAAAGAGATGACCGTAAAGACGGAAAGCTTGTCGGGCAACCCCATTTCGCTCACCGTTTTCAACGACTATTATGTACACGAAAAAGATGAATTCTATGTGTTGGAATCGGGGCGGGAGCTGTTTGGAGAGAGTTTTGCACAGACCCGTTCGCAGAATTTCAACGTTACGCTGCCCGGCATCACATCTGACGACGGTAAGGGTAAGCTGCATTTTATTGCCGCACCCAACGCTTCGTCGAGCGTAAGCCTCTCCCTCGACGGGACAGAGATAGGCCGCGGATCGCTAAGGCCTCCCGGCTCAGCCAAAGCCGACAGCGTAGCAGTCGTAAAAACCTGGAGCGGCGCCAAAAAAGAAGCTTTTACCGTCAACATAGCCTACAACGGCGACGGACGCGCCTTTCTCAACTACTTCTTATTAAACTACAACCGCAAGTTGCAGAACTATAACGAACCCTATACCCTGTTTCGCCACAAAGACCACCGCACAAACGACGTGCAGTACGAAATAGACGGGGCTACCTCGGGGCTGTTGGTCTGGGACATTACCGGCAACTACGACGCCCGCTTGGTAGATGGAACCCTATCGGGTAGTAAGTACAGCTTTAAAGCGGCAAGCGGCGAAGGCATAATAAAGGAATACGTGCTGGTAAACCTCGCATCGGGTTCCTTCCCTACCCCTACCTATATTAAAGATATCGAGAATCAGAACTTGCATGCCCTGGAGCAGCATGACATGATTATTATTTCGCCCCAGGCCTATTACAGCCATGCCGAGAAGTTGGCCGATGCGCACCGCGAAGAAGGGCTGACCGTATTTACGGCTCTGCCGGAATGGATATACAACGAATTTTCGTCGGGCACGCAAGACGCTACCGCCTACCGCCGGTTTATGAAGATGTTTTACGACAGGGCCGAAACCGAAGCCGAAAAGCCCCGCTACCTGCTCCTTTACGGTGATGGCATCTTCGACAATCGTTTTATTACCGACACCGGGAAAAAGATGAATCCCGCGCTTTATCTGCTCACCTATCAATACAGAAACTCCCTAAGCGAAAGCGCTTCGCCGGGTACAGACGACTATTTCGGCTTTCTTGACGATAACGAAGGCACCAACCTGTACAAAGATGTGCTTGACCTAGGTATCGGCCGTTTCCCCGTAAGCACTACCGAACAGGCTGCCAACGCGGCAAACAAGGTAATAAAATACATGAAGAATGAGAATACGGGCGAATGGAAAAACAAGATATTACTGGCTGCCGACAACAGCGACAACGACACGTCGAAGGTTGGCCACGGCTACTGCCTCCACGCCCATGATATAGACACCTTTGGTGAAATGATGGAAAAGGAGCATCCCGAATACCTTATATACAAATCGTACATGGATGCTTACAAACCGTTGGATGTGAACGGACAGACTACCATACCCGGCGCCAAAGAGAAGTTTATGAATACCATGAAGGAAGGTTGCTTTGTGATGACCTATTTGGGGCACGGCAGTCCCCGGGCGCTTTCGAGCGAGGATATGGTAAAAATAACGGACATCAGGCAAATGCAGTATGAAAACCTGCCCCTTTGGATTACGGGTACCTGCGACTTTGCCTGGTTCGACCGGTTTGAAACATCGGCAGGAGAGGAAGTTTTCCTGAATAAAAACAGTGCCGGTATCGCCCTGTTTTCAACCAGCCGCGTGGTTTATTCATCCGATAACAGAAGCCTGATAAATTACTTTTATAAGTATATGTTCGACCGGGATGAGGAGAGCAAGTACTATCGCTTGGGCGATATTATGCGCTATGCCAAGAATAACCAGAAAGACGGTGTTCAAAACAACAAGTTGAACTACGTACTTCTCGGCGATCCGGCCTTGAAGCTGAATTATCCCGAATATAAAGTGATATTGGAAAAGGTAAACGATGTAGCCATCGACGAGTTGGACAAGGAAGGCAATCCGCTTGTATTCAACTTCCCCGCCTTGGCTACAGTAGAGCTGGAAGGTTACATAACCGACGAAATGGGGAACCCGGTCACCGACTTCAACGGCAGCGTACGCACCACCGTATTCGACAGCAAACAGACCATTAAGTCTTACTTTGCCAATGTACACGGCGAGCATTTCACCTTCACCGACTACCCCAACCGGGTATTTGTAGGCACCAGCACCATAGACGGCGGCCGCTTCAAAGCCTCGTTTATGGTTCCGCTCGACATCTCTTATACCGAAGACTTGGGCAAGCTCAACTTTTATGCGGTAAGCGACAACGGAATAGAGGCCAACGGCTGGTACAAGAACTTCGTCTTTGCCGGTTCGAGTACGGAACCGCCTTCGGGCATGGACGGCCCCGAAGTGGTGGAGATGTTCCTCAACGATCCTTCTTTCAAGGACGGAGACGAGGTGAACGCCACGCCTTACTTTGTAGCCACCGTACGCGACGAACACGGCATTAACATGGCCGGAACCGGATTGGGACACGACATTACGATAAGCATAAACAATTCGCCGTCTACCACCTATTCGCTCAATTCGAATTATTATCCGCAAGACGACGGCTCGGGAGTAATCCGCTACTCCATACCCGCCCTGCCCGACGGCGAACATTCGCTGGTGTTTACGGTATGGAATATCCTGAACGAATTCA
>DAIREI010000225.1:0-3794 GCA_036795675.1 Bacteroidales bacterium | reverse complement strand
AGTAACACCTCCCCCCAACCCCCTCCCAAGGAGGGGGAGTAGCATAAAGCGAAGAGAGAAATAGAAGATGTGAGATGAAATGAAAATTATTAATAATTGATGCCTCGCCACCTCCCCCTCCTTGGGAGGGGGTTGGGGGGGAGGTGAACATTAAACGCTAAACAATTGAAACAGTTAAGCTACATCATATTACTAATTTTATTGGCGGGTTGTGCCTCCACTACCAAGTACATCCCCGACGGGCAATACCTGTTGGATAAGGTAAGCCTCGAAGTGGACGGCGACGGGCCTGAGGCAGCCGACCTGTTGCCTTACATCCAGCAGCGGCCGGCCGGCAACTTCGAAGTAGGCATCTACAATTCGGTCGATACCACTTCCTCGTGGTGGCGCAATATGATTCGTAAGTTGGGAGAGCCGGGTGTAGTTTTCCGCAACAACTTAGTCGAGTTGTCGGAGACCGAGCTGGAAGTGCAGATGAAGAACCTGGGTTATTTGAATGCCGAGGTAAACGCTACCGTTGATACCCTCGACAAGAAGGCGCAGGTATTGTATAAAATCATCCCCAACGAGCCATATCGTATTCGCAATTATACCATCAACACCCCCAACCCGAGGGAACAACTGCGAGGCCGCACCGATCGCCCCGATAGGCCGCAAAGGACGGGCGATAGACAAGGTAACCGGCGCAGAAACGATCCCTCGATGGAAAACCTCGACGACTCCACCCGTAGGCAGATGCAACTGAAGCGCCGCTCATTATTAAAAGAAGAGGACATTTTCGATATGAACGTGCTCGAACTCGAACGCCAGCGGGTAAGCCGTTTGTTGCAGAATCAGGGTTACTACACATCCTCGCTTAACAACCTGCATTATTGGGCCGATACCACCTTGCGCACCAATCATGTCGACCTTACCTTGAGCCTGATAGATACCACTTCGATGGTTCCTTATATAGTGCAGCGGATAAATGTATTCAGCGGCAATGACCCCATGAACCGGAGAGGCTTCCGCCCGACCGATTCGCTCGAAAACAACGGAATACACCTCTTTTACGACGATATGCACTTTCTTCGTCCGGGTATTATTGAACAAAAAATACTTGTCCGCCCCGGCAGCGTGTACCGCATCAATGCACGCGAGAATACCTACAACCAACTGAAAGCCTTGAGTTGTGTGGGTAGGGTAGAGGTGCAGTACGTAGAGGGCAACTACCCCGATTCTACCTTGCTCGATTGTAATATCTTCATCTCGCCGGGCAATATTCATTCCTTGCAGGCGGGCTTGGAAGCTACTCACAAGGCGGGCGATATAGGTGCAGCCGTAGATGTAACTTACGGACACCTCAATATCTTCAACGGCTCCGAGATATTCAATATTAACCTGCGTGCCGCCTACGAGTTCGTCAGCGGAAAAGATGGGGTGGAAGGCATATCGGGCAACTATTACGAGCTGGGGATAAAACCCTCACTCACCTTCCCTAAAATGCATCTACCCTTTGTAGACCAATGGTTGAAGAAGAACCGCTTTACTACACAAACCCAATACAGCCTTGGTTATAATACCCAGCGAAGATCGTCTTACACCCGCAACTTTTTCAACCTGAATTGGCAGTTCCGTTGGTCGGGACAGCAGCAGAAAGTATCCCATTCGTTCAGCCTCTTGGATGTGAACTACGTAAATATGCCCTGGATGTCCGACGAATTTAAGGATTATCTCGATACTAAAGTAGACCCGCTTACCCGCAAAAGTTACGACGATGTGTTTACCGCAGGCATAAAGTACGGTTTTATCTTCAGCAATTCCGCATCAGGCAGGCTGCGGCAACACCTGTACACGCTTCGTTTGAATGTAGAAACCTCGGGCAACCTGCTTCAAGGGCTGAGTAAGGCATTCAATTGGGAACAGAATGAAGACGGACAATATATGATATGGAACAACCCCTTCGCACAGTATATGAAGGCGGATATAGACGTGTCTGAAACCTTCCGGATGGATTACAGCAGCACCCTGGCTTTCCGTATCGGGATAGGCGTGGCTTTTCCTTATGGTAATTCAGAAATATTACCTTTCGAGAAACGTTACTATGCCGGAGGTCCCAACAGCGTGCGCGGTTGGAAGACCCGCTACCTCGGCCCCGGCGCTTACAACGAAGGAACCCAAGGCAATCCCGTTACTCATGTAGGCGATGTGAACTTCATCGTTAGCGCTGAATACCGCTACAAAGCCATGAAATGGTTGGAGCCGGCCTTCTTTGTTGATGCCGGTAATATATGGACCATCAAGGATTATCCCAATCAAGCCGGCGGGAAGTTTGAATGGAACTCATTCTACAAACAGCTGGCCGTAGGCTCGGGGGTAGGCCTCCGCTTCGACCTCAGCTTCCTTATCGTTCGTCTCGATTTGGCCACTAAGCTTGTCGACCCGGCGCGAGAAGACAACAAATGGGTGCTGGGAAAACAGAACTTCTGGAAGAACTCGGCCTGGTATATTGCGATAGGGTATCCGTTCTGACAAAAATATAGACGCTATCATTATGAAAAAGAAAACTAAGAGGATTATCCTGTGGACTGTAATCATCTTTCTTGTAGTCAACTTGGGTGTATTTACCGCCATACCCTTTATGGTGATGAACCCCATGGTGGATATGCATGTCGACTATGAAAAGACGTGGGATGCTAAGGACTACGGCATTGAAGCCAAGCACTTTTTTGTGGAAACGGAAGACGGGATGAATATCTCGACTTACGAAATAGCAGTAGATACGCCCAAAGTAGTTATCATTTGTCTGTCGGGGATACATAACCCGTCGGCCACGGCCTATTTCGGTCATGCAAGGATGTTTAAGGAGCATGATTATGCCACTATCTTGTTCGATATGCGGGCGCATGGCGAGAGCGACGGCGACAAGATTTGCCTGGGATATAAGGAATACCTCGATACCAAGGCCATAGTGGGTTACATAAAAGCTAATCCGCAGTACGATAATGTTCCTATTGTAGTGATGGGCTTATCGATGGGAGCGGCTTCGGCAATCAACTCCATTGGCGAAATTCCGGAGATAGACGGCTTGATAAGTCTCTCGGCCTACTCCTCGTGGGAAGATGTATTTTACGAGAATATGGCTAAGGAAGTGCCGAAAGTGATAGCCAATATTGAACGACCCTTTGTCTCTTTTACAAGTTATGTGAAATACGGCAGCAGTTCGTCTGTTAAGCCTAAGAAAGAAATACAGAAATTAAACGGCCGCCCGGTATTGCTTATGCACAGCAAAGGCGATTCGCAGGTCTCTTACTATAATTTCGAGCGATTGATGAAAGTTGCACCGCCTCAGGTAGAAACTTTTGTAAGGGAAGGAGACCTCCACTTTATGACCGGGCACTTCACCGAACCGGAGAAGGACGAAGAATACTCAAAACGATTATTGGAGTTTATCGGGAAATATTTTTTCTGAAAACATAAAAGATTAAGGTTAACTATCGAATCGGCACAATAGGGTTACGGGTCTTGCAAAATAATCTTGCTTAAAGTTCAAAATAGGGAAGAAGAGTTGAAGGGTGTAGACCCTTGGGATTAAAGGGTGTACAGTGTCGGGCATCGAGGTTGTACAGTGTTGACGTTTGAGGGTGTAGACCCTTGTCTTGGTAGAGACGCAATGCATTGCGTCTCTACTATTAGCTACCGGCTAATAGCTATTCCACTGCAAAAATACAAAAAATTATACACAAAGCCAAAAATAGAATCTCAAACTTTTTCTTAGCCCACAAATGTTAATTCGAAATAAAAATGATAAAAAA
>DAIREI010000224.1:0-3805 GCA_036795675.1 Bacteroidales bacterium | reverse complement strand
ATTAAAATCATTTCAAGATTTTCTTCAATTAGATACTCCTGCTGAAAGGAGAAAGAACGAAGGCCTGTATAAGGTCTTTGCCGAAAACTTTCCCATTGCGGATACACGCAACAACTTTGTGTTGGAATTCTTGGATTACTTTATCGATCCGCCCCGCTACACCATCGACGAGTGTATAGAGCGTGGCCTCACCTATAGCGTTCCGCTTAAAGCCAAATTAAAATTATACTGTACCGACCCCGACCATGAAGATTTCGATACTGTGATTCAGGACGTTTATTTAGGGCCTATCCCCTATATGACCGAAAAAGGAACTTTCGTTATCAACGGTGCAGAACGTGTGGTGGTATCCCAACTTCACCGTTCGCCGGGTGTTTTCTTCGGTCAGAGCCTTCACTCCAACGGGACAAAGCTCTATTCGGCCAGAATTATACCTTTCAAAGGTTCGTGGATTGAATTTGCAACCGATATAAACAACGTAATGTATGCTTATATCGACCGTAAAAAGAAATTACCCGTCACAACGCTGTTAAGAGCTATCGGCTTCGAAAGCGACAAAGACATCTTGGAGATATTTAATCTTGCCGAAGAAATCAAGGTTAATAAAACCAACCTCAACAAAGCTATCGGACGGAAATTGGCTGCCCGCGTACTTAAAACCTGGATTGAGGACTTCGTAGATGAGGATACCGGTGAAGTAGTATCCATCGAACGTAACGAAGTACTCATCGACCGCGAAGTAGTGCTGGAAGAACACCATGTAGCCGAGATATTGGAATCGGGTGTGCAGACTATCCTGTTGCATCGCGAAGACCAGAATCTGTCGGACTACGCTATCATATACAATACCTTGCAGAAAGACCCGAGCAACTCTGAGCGGGATGCAGTAGTGTATATCTATCGCCAGCTTCGTAATGCCGACCCCGCCGATGACGCCAGCGCAAGAGAAGTGATTCAGAATCTCTTCTTCTCTGAAAAGCGTTATGATCTGGGCGAAGTCGGACGTTATCGTATCAACAAAAAGTTGAACCTGACGACTCCTATCGACGTAAAGGTATTGACCAAAGAAGATATTATCGAGATTATCAAGTATCTTATCGAATTGATTAACTCGAAAGCCAATATGGACGACATCGACCACTTGTCGAACCGTCGTGTGCGTACCGTTGGCGAACAATTATACAACCAATTCGGAATCGGGTTGGCGCGTATGGCCAGAACCATCCGCGAGCGCATGAATGTACGCGACAATGAAGTATTTACTCCGATTGACCTTATCAATGCGAAGACGATTTCTTCGGTGGTAAATTCCTTCTTCGGAACCAATGCCTTGTCGCAATTCATGGATCAAACCAATCCGTTGGCCGAAATTACCCATAAGCGCCGTATGTCGGCCTTAGGCCCCGGCGGTCTCTCTCGCGAACGTGCCGGATTTGAGGTGCGCGACGTACACTATACGCACTACGGACGTTTATGTCCGATTGAAACTCCCGAAGGGCCGAATATCGGGTTGATTTCTTCGCTTTGTGTTTATGCTAAAATCAATGATCTCGGTTTCATCGAAACTCCTTACCGCAAGGTATCGGACAGTAAAGTGAACTTAACTTCCGAAGGTATTGTTTACCTGACTGCCGAAGAAGAAGAAGGAAAGATTATCGGACAGGGCAATGCACCGCTGAACGACGACGGCTCTTTCATTCGCAACCGTGTGAAAGCGCGTCAAGACGCAGATTATCCGTTGGTTGCCCCTGAAGAAGTGGAATTGATGGACGTTTCGCCCACGCAGATTGCTTCTATTGCCGCCTCGCTTATTCCTTTCCTCGAGCACGACGATGCTAACCGTGCCTTGATGGGATCGAACATGATGCGCCAGGCCGTGCCTTTGTTGCGTCCCGAGGCTCCCATTGTGGGAACCGGGCTGGAAGGTCAGCTTATCCGCGACTCGCGTACCCAGATTACTGCCGAAGCAGCAGGTACCATTGTATATGTTGATGCAACAAGAATTGATGTGCAGTACGATAGAACCGAAGAAGAAGAATTCGTTAACTTCGATACGTCTATTAGGACATATAATTTGCCCAAATTCAGGAAGACGAACCAGAATACAACCGTAGACCTTCGCCCCATAATTAAGTTGGGCGAGCGGGTAGAGAAGAATCAGATATTAACCGAAGGCTATTCTACCGAAAGTGGGGAATTGGCTCTCGGGAAGAACCTGAAAGTGGCTTTCATGCCTTGGAAGGGTTACAACTTCGAAGATGCTATCGTAGTTTCGGAACGCGTAGTAAGAGAGGACATCTTTACTTCGGTTCACGTAGACGAATATATACTTGAGGTGCGTGAAACCAAGCGTGGGTTGGAAGAATTGACCAACGATATACCCAACGTTAGCGAAGAAGCCACCAAAGATTTGGACGAAAACGGTATCATCCGTATAGGAGCACGCGTAGAGCCGGGCGATATACTGATAGGAAAGATTACGCCCAAGGGCGAATCAGACCCCAGCCCCGAAGAAAAACTGTTGCGCGCCATCTTCGGCGAAAAAGCCGGCGATGTGAAAGATGCTTCATTGAAAGCCTCGCCTTCGTTGAGAGGGGTGGTTATCGGTCGCAACCTATTCTCGAAAGCAGTAAAGAAAGGCAAGTCTCGCTTGGCCGACAAAGCCAAATTGCCTCAAATGGATGAGGAATTTGAAAAGAAAACGATCGAGTTGAAAAACATGCTCGTAGAGAAACTACTGGTTCTTATTCAAGATAAGAACTCTGTGGGAGTGAAGGACTTTATGAATGTAGACCTCATCCCCAAGGGAGCTAAGTTTACTGCAGGCGACTTGAAAAAGATTGACTATACAACCGTACAAAGTTCTAAATGGACCAACGATAACGGAAAGAACGAACAGATAAGAATGCTTATCAATAACTACCTGAAGAAGTATAAGGAGATGGATGCGGAACTGAAACGCGCCAAATTCGACCATACTATCGGCGACGAGCTACCTACGGGCATTGTTCAGATGGCTAAGGTGTACATCGCCAAAAAGCGTAAATTGCAGGTAGGGGACAAGATGGCCGGACGACACGGTAATAAAGGTATCGTTTCGCGCATTGTACGTGATGAAGATATGCCTTTCCTCGAAGACGGAACTATTGTCGACATTGTACTCAACCCCTTGGGTGTGCCCTCTCGTATGAACTTGGGGCAGATATTCGAAACCGTATTGGGTTGGGCCGGAACCAAATTGGATATGAAGTTTGCTACGCCCATCTTCGACGGAGCTTCTCTCGACGATTTGAACGATTGGTCAGACAAAGCAGCTATTCCCCGTTCAGGTAAAACTTACCTGTACGACGGAGGAACCGGCGAGCGTTTCGACCAACCGGCTACCGTAGGGGTTATCTATATGCTTAAACTCGGCCACATGGTCGACGACAAGATGCACGCCCGTTCTATCGGTCCGTACTCGCTTATTACTCAACAACCGTTGGGTGGTAAAGCCCAATTCGGAGGACAGCGTTTCGGTGAAATGGAGGTTTGGGCGCTCGAAGCGTTCGGAGCTTCTTTCATCCTGCAAGAAATCCTTACCATTAAGTCTGACGACGTGATGGGACGCGCCAAGGCTTACGAAGCCATCGTGAAGGGCGAACCAATGCCGTCGCCCGGAATACCCGAATCGTTGAATGTATTGCTGCACGAAATGAGCGGTCTGGCTCTGAACGTAACATTGGAGTAATTCTCCATTCATAATTTATAATTTATAATTCATAATTCATAATTCATAATTCAAACATATAACATGGCTTTTAGA
>DAIREI010000223.1:0-3805 GCA_036795675.1 Bacteroidales bacterium | reverse complement strand
ATAGAGGGAACCATAAAACGCACCGAATCCCATACATACTTCCCTTGCGTAGGAAAAGCTACCTGAAGAGTGTATATTGTATTACCCGAACTTCCCGGGAACAGTATCTGCGAATATACGTGCTTGGTATCGCTCTTATTGAAACCTGCGCTTTCGAAAATAACGTTCTTGTCGCCATCAACCACAGCAAATATATAGGGCACCTCCAGGTTGTTATTGATTAACTCGGTTTTGATATAATTGTTCAATTTGTTAAAATCGAGCCGCTCTTCAATGGGCTTATCAATGGCTTTCATCCGGATACGGATTACTTCGTCCAACAAATTCTGATTATACAAATACCGTTCCTGCATCGATTCCTGGATTACTTGCGACGAAGTACTCAAATCACTTTTGCCGAAGCTGGAAGTAATATTAGAACCGCCGCCCCCTATCGTCATCCGCTGCTTATCATTCTGCGTAATTCGTGACGACTGGCTGGTCTTGCCTTTTGGCCTTCTATTCAGCGAATATTGGTCGTCGAGAATGCGCGAAGTTTCTTCCAGTTCTATATCGTGCGATACATGATAGAGACTTCTCTTCACCGCTTCCTTAAACTGTTGTTCCTGATTAGAAAGAATAATATGAATATAATTAAACTGCAAATACAGCAGGCCTATAAAGACAAAAATCATCACTCCTGCCAGCAGCCATATAGTCGATTTTTTCATCATATTTTATTCTTCGTATTACTACAACAAATTAACATAATATTTGTTTATGTATTTCTTAAAATAACACAAAAGTTTACAATTGAAAGAATAAAAGAATTTAACAAATAAGGCAAAGTTCATCTCTTAAGACAATTTAAGTTAACGTTAACAACGACAAGTATAATTTAACGAATAAAGCCAGCCGCTTTAAAACACAAAACGATTGAATAGATTTCTCTTGTTCAATCGTTTCATTTTGTACTTGGTTGTCCCACCAGGACTCGAACCTAGGCTGGCTGAACCAAAATCAGATGTGCTACCACTACACCATGGGACAATCCTATGCTTTCTGAAAAAGCGATGCAAAGATACTGCTTTTTATTAAACCGACAAACATTTTTATGCTTTATCTGAAATATTATATCTATCTTTATGCCGATATTTCAATAAAAACAAGAAGTTATGGCTAATTACAAAATTGAAGAAATTGAAGGAATAGGCCCGGTAATGGGAGAGAAACTTCGTAATGCAGGTATTAACACTACCGACAAATTGCTTGAAGCGACAGCAACAAAAACGCAACGTAAGAACTTGGCAGAAGCCACAGACATCACCGAAAAACTTATTTTGAAGTTTGCCAATATGGCCGATCTTTTCCGCATTCATGGAATCGGACAGGAGTATTCAGAGCTGCTGGAAGCGGCCGGCGTAGACACCGTGCCCGAGTTGGCGATGCGGAATCCCGAGAACCTTTTTGCCAAAATGGAAGAGGTGAACGAAGAAAAGAAGCTGACCCGCAGAACGCCTTCGCTCAAGGAGGTTGAAAAGTGGGTAGCGGAAGCAAAAGAACTACCTCGCGTTCTTACTTATTAGGCTTTCTGATAGGTTTCGACCTTATTATTAATAGGAAGCAAAACCATCGCTTGGCAGTAAATCATCATCGATTACCGCTAAGCGATTTTAATTTATATGACCTTTCATAACCTGTCATTTGCAGCTAATCCGGTTTTTTGATTAATTTTGTATCGTGATTACAACAATACTTAAATGAACTGGCTGGATATTACCATCGTTGTCTTGGTTGTAGCAGGCATAGTAAAAGGGCTTTCCGACGGGTTGATTAATCAGCTCTTCTCCATTCTGGCGCTTATTATGGCCATCTTGTTTGCCGGATTGGTGGCTCGCCCTATTCGCGAATTGTTCTTCCTTATCCCCGGCATGGCGGTCAGGCCCGAAGTCTTAAGCGTTATCTCCTATATATTGGCTTTTGCTGTTATAATGAGCATCATTGCGCTTGTGGGCAAATTGGTAAATGTAGTCATCAAGTTCACGCCCGCCGTGGTGCTGAACAAAGCAGCAGGCGCTATACTGGGAGCCGGGCTGTGGCTTATTGCATTAAGTTTAATTATTAATGTCGTGGCAACATTCGACGCCAATTCTGCGTTGATAAAAGAGGATATAAAGGAAGGGTCGATTCTCTACGAACCCGTAAGGCATATCGTACCCGACCTGTATCCGGTAGTGCGCGACTTTTTTGCGGAATAATATTATGCCGGACGAGACAAATAAAATACTGAACGAAGTAACCGAGGGCGAATACAAAGCGGGTTTTTATACCGACATCAGTACCGAATACCTGCCCAAAGGCCTAAACGAAGATACAGTAAGAGCCATCTCGGAGAAGAAAGAAGAACCCGAGTGGATGCTCGACTTCCGCCTGAAGGCCTACCGCCACTGGCTTACACTGAAGATGCCCGAGTGGGCACACTTGAATATCCCCCCTATCGATTATCAAGACATCATCTACTACGCCGCCCCCAAGAAGAAAGAAGGGCCTAAGAGCCTCGACGAGGTGGACCCCGAACTGCTGAAGACTTTCGACAAGCTGGGCATTCCCTTGCATGAACAGAAACTCCTGTCGGGGATGGCGGTGGATGCCGTTATGGACAGCGTATCGGTAAAAACTACTTATAAGGATGTACTTGCCGAGAAGGGGATTATCTTCTGCTCGTTCAGCGAAGCGGTGAAAGACCACCCCGATCTGGTGAAGCAATACATGGGTTCGGTGGTATCTTATCGCGACAATTTCTTTGCCGCACTCAACTCGGCCGTGTTCAGCGACGGCTCGTTCGTCTACATCCCCAAAGGCGTGCGTTGTCCCATGGAGTTATCGACCTATTTTCGTATCAACGCGATGAATACGGGACAATTTGAGCGAACGCTTATCATTGCCGACGATGATTCTTACGTCAGCTATCTCGAAGGTTGTACCGCTCCCATGCGCGACGAGAACCAATTGCATGCGGCCATTGTAGAAATCATCGCCCACGACCGCGCCGAAGTGAAGTACTCCACGGTGCAGAATTGGTATCCCGGCGACAAAGACGGCAAAGGCGGGATATACAACTTCGTAACCAAGCGGGGAATATGCAAGGGCGAATCGTCTAAAATATCGTGGACGCAGGTGGAGACGGGTTCAGCCATCACATGGAAATACCCAAGTTGTATCCTGCAGGGCGATAATTCCATCGGCGAATTCTACTCGGTGGCCGTGACCAAAAACTACCAGCAGGCCGACACGGGAACGAAGATGATTCACATAGGCAAAAACACCCGAAGTACCATTGTGTCGAAAGGCATATCGGCGGGACACAGCCAGAACTCCTACCGAGGACTGGTTCGGGTAAACAAAGGTGCTGAAAACGCCCGCAACCATTCGCAATGCGACAGCCTGCTGTTGAGTGATACCAGCGGTGCACACACCTTCCCCTATATGGATATTCAGAACGATTCGGCGATAGTGGAGCACGAAGCCACTACATCCAAGATAAGCGAAGACCAGATATTCTATTGCAATCAGCGAGGCATAAGCACTGAAGATGCAGTGGGGCTGATTGTGAACGGCTATGCCAAAGAGGTATTAAACAAGCTCCCCATGGAATTTGCGGTAGAAGCACAGAAGCTGTTGCAGATAAGCCTGGAAGGGAGCGTGGGGTGAACTCAGAGTGAAGAACTAAAAACTAAGAATTAAAAGACCTCTCCCCCGACCCCTCTCCACAAGAGAGGGGAGTAGCGCGAAGCGCATTAAAAGAGTTGCGTTGCGACCGCCCCTC
>DAIREI010000222.1:0-3827 GCA_036795675.1 Bacteroidales bacterium | reverse complement strand
GATTGCGAATCGGAAGCACCTCCCCCCAGCCCCCTCCCAAGGAGGGGGAGATGCGAAGCGTGAACCTATCAGCTAACAGCTATTAATATAATACGTTTAATTAATTAAATACTGATTACCATGAAAGAGAGCATTATTAAGCTAAATCCTTCCAGACTATGGAAGCATTTTTATGACATGACACAGATTCCCCATCCTTCGGGACACATGGTGGAAATTACCCGCTTTATGGAAGACTTTGGTAAAGGCCTTGGCCTGGAAACCTTACGTCAAGGGGCTGACAACATTTGCATCCGCAAACCAGCTACTAAGGGCTATGAGAACAAGCAAACCATTATCTTGCAGGCCCACTTGGATATGGTGCCGCAGGCTAATTCGGATACTAAGTTCGACTTCACGAAAGATCCCATCCAACCTTATATCGACGGAGATTGGGTAAAAGCCAAAGGAACTACCTTGGGCGCAGACAACGGCATCGGCGTAGCTGCCATGATGGCCATCCTCGAAGCCAAGGATATTGAGCACGGACCTATTGAAGCCCTCTTCACCACCGACGAAGAGACGGGTATGTACGGCGCATTCGCCATTAGAGAAGGAGATATTAGCGGACAGATATTGTTGAACCTCGACGGCGAAGAGCTGGGCGAACTCTATATTGGTTGCGCCGGTGGTGCCGACGTTACGGCTCAATTCCAATACCAGAACGAAACCTTCATCGCGAAGGAAGACGTAGTGGTGAAAGTAACACTATCGGGACTGAAGGGCGGCCATAGCGGCGTGGACATCAACTTGGGTCGTGCCAATGCCAACAAGCTCCTGTTCCGCTTCTTGAAGGAAGCCATGCTGGATTACGACATCCGCCTGTCGGAAGTGAAGGGCGGTTCGCTCCGCAATGCCATCCCGCGCGAGGCTTATGCCATAATTGTGGTGGACGGAAAAGAAAAATACGAACGTCTGATGCTTTTGGTGCAGGCTTATGAAGAATTGTTCAAACAAGAATTTGAAGGCATTGAAGACATCCATAATATCTCTTTCAAAGCCGAGCATATACAAGCTACCCCCGATATGGTGCTTATCCCGCGCGATGTGCAAGAACGCCTGATTCATGCTATCGTGGCTTGCCCGAATAATGTAATCAATATGTCGCCGCAAGTGGCTACGGCTGTGCAAACGTCCATTAACTTGGCCGTGATAGAAACAAGCGACCGCCTGGCCGAAGTGAAGATGCTGGCACGCAGTAGCTCAGAGTCGAAGAAGAAAGCCCTGTGCAGCAGCGAAGAGAGCCTCTTCCACCTGGCAGGAGCCGACTTTGTGGAAACCGCCAACGAATATCCCGGCTGGGATCCCGACCCCAACAGCAAGATTGTTCCCGTGATGGAGAAGATATATAAGGAGATGGAAGGCGAAGACCTGCAGATTGAAATCATCCACGCAGGACTGGAATGCGGCATCATCATGTCGAGAGTTCCAAGCCTGAATTTAGACTCCGTTTCTTTCGGGCCAACCATCAAGTTCCCCCACTCGCCGGACGAAAAAGTAAACATTCCATCGGTAGGTCGTTTCTGGAACTACCTGTTGGCGATATTGAAGAATGCACCCTCTAAGTGAACTAAGAACTAAGAGTGAAGAACTAAGAGTTTGCGCGAAGCAATGTTTTCAACTCTTAACTCTTAGTTCTTATCTCTTCACTCCTTTTAAACCATTTTTGGTTTATCGTGTTCTAAGTATTAAGAACTCTAAATAATATCGATATGAAAAAGTTAATTTTCTTTGTAATGGCAGCAATTGTGCTGTCGGCCTGTACTACGGAGGAGTATTACGATTATACAGGCTACTCTTGGGTATCCGAGCCTATTCGGATTACGAATGATGACTGGAAAGATGCTGAAGATGACTCAGGCTTTTATCTGCGTTGTCGGGTCAGCATGCCTGAGATTACGAGGGCTGTGTTTGAAAAAGGAGTAGTAGATGCTTTTCTGTATCATATTCCTCGCGGACAAACCGAATCGGTAAAGTCCCTGTTGCCTTATAGCGACTTTTGGGGTGAATATGATAATGAAGGCAATTTGGTTTATAAGTGGGAAGAACAGGTAACGATGGAGTATGGCGTAGGTTTTATTACATTTATTGCCAAGTTTGACGATCATGCTTATGAAAATCCACAATATCCTTGGTATGAGTTTGTGGTAAATATATCGTTGGTTGAATAATCACTTCAACCACTTCTTAGCCAGATAGTGTACAGGATACAGCACGGCAAGCAGGCCGATGACAAGTACGGACACAAAGATAACAAGTAAATCGCCTGCCTCGATATGTACGGGGTAGGCGTTTATTGTTCCCAGCTTCAACCAGCCGAAATGTTGTTGTCCCCAACAGACCAATACCCCCAACACAATACCTGCTATGGCTCCGATAGCCGTAATGAGCCAGCCTTCGAAGAGGAAGATGCGCGAGATGAGTTTATTGTCGGCTCCCAGGTTGCGTAGTGTGGCTATGTCGTCTTTCTTTTCCATGATAAGCATAGATAATGAACCGATTACGTTGAAAGCGGCCACCAGCACAATAAAGCACAGGATAAAGAACACCACCCACTTTTCTATGTTCATCATCTTATATACCGCTTCTTGCTGCTCATACCGGTCTTTAACCTCATAGTCGCTTCCTATTATCTCACTTATCTTCTTTTGTGCCGATTTGATAGTTACCCCCTTTGCCAACTTCAACTCCAGCGAACTTACCGCTGTGGGATAGTCAAACAGCTCGCGAGCCAGACTAAGCGGCACAAGCAGGTAGTTCTCGTCGTACACCGGCTGGTTAACCAGAAAAGTGCTGCTTATATATACATAATCTTGACGGAACGACCCCGAGGGGTTAATCATATCTACCGGCACATTGCGCCGCGGAGCATAAATCTCTAAGGGGTAGCGCTGATCGGCATAAGCGCCGAGGGTGCTTGCCAGCCCTATACCCATCACGGTATAGTCGTTTACTTCGTCCTGCAAATGGAAGTCGCCCGAGAACATGATGTCTTCAATATGGGTAAGTTGGGTAAAGTTGTCCGACACGCCTTTCAATACGGCCGGTACGTACTTGTCTCCATTCTTTATCAATACGTTGTCTTCAACGGTTTCGGTAATTAGAGCTATTTCGGGAAGATTGTATAATGCCTGAAAATCAGCCGTAGTAGGGTCAAACACCTTGCCTTTCACGGGAGTGATTTTCAGTTCGGGATCGAAAGCATTGAACATGTCGGATACCAACACTTTGAAACCGTCGAACACCGACATTGCGCAAACCGTAGCCATGGTAGCAATGGCAATGCCACACATGGCCACCATCGAGATAAAGTTGATGGCGTTGTGCGACTTTTTCGAGAAAAGGTAGCGTTTGGCAATATAGAGGGAGACCTTCACTCCGGCTTGTCGTCGTTTAATAGTTTATCGATATTCTCTAAGTAATCGATCGAGTCGTCAAGGAAGAAAGCCAGTTCGGGCACGCGACGCAGTTGCTTGCCTACACGTTCGCCCAAGTCCCAGCGTATGGTTTTCTTGTTGTGGTTGAGACCGTTCATTATCTCATCGGCCTTTTCGCTCGGGAATATGCTCAGGTAAGCCTTGGCCAAGCCCAAGTCGGGACTTACCCGTACGTTGGTTACGGAGATCATCACTCCCGGAGTTTTTCTTGTCTCGAGCAGGAACAACTCACCCAAGTCTTTCTGAATAAGCCGCTCTATCTTTTGTAATCTTTTACTTTCCATAAATTTATAATTTCACCTCCCCCCCAGCCCCCTCCCAAGGAGGGGGAGTCAAAACGTGCAATTCTCA
>DAIREI010000221.1:0-3827 GCA_036795675.1 Bacteroidales bacterium | reverse complement strand
AATATTTAAAATATGTAGATTGAATCAATATATTAATATATGTCATCTCTATAAATCTAAAAACATTGGGGAATTGATAATCTTTTGCGATTACCTCTTCGATGTCTCAAATCTCATTTCCCGAAGATTTTTAACTGTTCTGTTTTGGCAGGTCTTCTGACTTACTTCATCTTTGAAATTCCCTTCCCGTCCTTTTAGGAACAGTGGATTAAGTGTTGTTCAAAGACTTGGTGAAGATTACAGCAGCGGGTCTGTTCAGGATTTACACCTGATTCCCTTTTCAATGCATCCCGTCGATTGCGAGATGTCATCACCAAAATCGGGGCAAAGGTAGCCTTTATTTGTATTATTTTCAATATAGCGACAATATATTTTCTTAAATCAGGAATGAATACAATAAAAAAAGCCGCCCAAACTTATGAGCGGCTTTTTTAATGTATTCCAGGCAAAGCATTTATCGCTTAATAACCATCTTACTGCTTTGTGTTGTATTGTTAGTGGAGATAATTATCAAATACACGCCTTCGGGTAGTGAAGAGGCAATGTTGTTGACTCCTCCGGTCAGATTGGTCTCGTATACCATTCTGCCGGTTAGGTCTGTCATCTTCATGCGCGCGGGTTCTTTTACTTCTATCTTAAATTGTCCGTTGGAAGGATTGGGATAAACATTCGTGCCTTCCTTGCCGGTGGTAATTGTGTCTATGCTTACCGGAGCTTGATGTTTGGGGAAACGTATCCAGTCTATCCAGGCACAATCTTGCCCGTCTTTAATCGACATGTCTTTCGAATACTCCCAACGGAATTCATGCTCACCTGCATTTATTTCGTAAGACTCGAGGCTCCAATCAATTTCGCCGCCCCAACGGCCCACTACTTCATTATCGATGTAGAAAGCGAGGTTGTCGTAGAAAGTTTCCTTGCCCGAAGATGATGTGGTTGATTTTTCGCAGCTTACTTTCTTGTAGAACTCAATCTTGCTGTCTGCCAATACATCAAGTGTTACCGAAAGCGTTGTCTTGCCTTTGTTGCCAATAGCTCCCGATTTTGCCGAGTAAGCGCCTTCGTACTTTTCGTCCGATACAACAGTCCAGGGAATATCGCTGGTGTTATCCCAGATGTAAGTGAAGAAGTCTGCCGACTCCCAATTCTCTACGGAAATGTTTATGGGGTAACAAATCACATACGATTTGTCTATGGCATCGAGATACAATTCGAAGCATATTTCTTCCAATTCTTGGGGTACATTGTCACTTACCACTATTTCAAACTCTAAAGTTGCCGTTTCATCATCGCCAATCTCCGACGATTCGTTAGTTGTAGTAACCGGCACATTGTTCGTTGTTATGGTTACATAAGTATCGTCGAACGAAAGCGTTGCATTCCCTCTAATTGAAGCGCTACCATGGTTGATGAGCGAAATAATAGCTTTTACGGTTTCACCGCTATTCATCAGTCTGTCGCCGTTACCGTCGATAGTATCATCTACCGTGGTAGCAGTAATACTAATTTGCGGAGCATGAACGTCTAATTTATAATTGGTGTTCCACACATTGTCCTCTCCATCGGTTATAGCAAGAGAAACGGAAACGGAGGTGCCGTCTTCTATGTCTTTAGGTATCTCCAGGATAAATGCTTCTTCAATTTCTACTATCGATTGCACTTCAATCCGGTCGATGCTTGCATTGTCTTTCTCCATCACAATGTCTTCATTGTCAAGCGTGATTGAAATGGTAACGTCGGTGGCGTCTGCTATGCCTACATTCTTCAGGGATTGATTGATTGAAATACGTTCGCCGTAATCGATGCGTCCGTCGCCATTGCCTCCTTCCGAATCGTCGATATCGTATCCGCCCTTGACGATATAAGCGCCATCGGATACAATTACCGAGATCTCTTCCTGAATGGTTTCCCGGTTAAAGGCGGTGAGGGTGAGGGTATATATGGCCGGTTCTTCAGCAGTAACGGGAATGCTGGCCACACCGTCGGTTACGTAGGCATAACCGGCTATTTGCTTAATACCTTCTTCGTCTTCAAATGAAAGACAGGCCAAGGCATTCTCGGTATCACATTCTATATCGAACGTATTTTCGCCGAGAATTATAATGTCATTATAAGAAATATTCATGGCTGCGGGTACATCTGTTCTCACTGCCAGCGAGGGGTCGCCGAAGAGTACCCAGGTATCGGCCATTTGTTGTCCCATACCACCCTTTTGAATCATCAAAAACATTCCATTAAACGAGAGGCCGCCCATGGTTCGTTTAATATTGTCGGTATAGCTTTCTACCAAAATATCCACCATCTCGTCTTGCGCATGCATCGGCTCTACCCACGATTGATTGATAGTAGACCCGAGGAAAGCGACAGCCCCGGTAGGATTACCGTTGTTGGTAGCTCTTAACCAAGCTTCGGCAAAACAGGTGTTGTTTCTGAAGTCGCCGTTTACGCAAGCCACACTCCAGATGAAAGGAAGCTTGTACTCATTCACCAATGCATTTACGTTTGAATTGGTGAAATAGGTATTTACCCACAATTGCGTATCGCCGTGGCCGATGTAGTTGGCTATGCTTACGCCTTCGTTCATAGCTTCAGCTATTTTGCTATTGCTTCCGCCGTTTTGGTATACACTCGTAACCGTATAGCCATATCCTTCCAGCTTGTCTTTAATCTTATTCATGTGCTGTGCATCCGATTCGCCATAGTGTCCGCCACCGGCTCCTTCGTTAGAGGCGCTGCCAAAGCCGGTCGCCAACCAGGTATCGTCTGAGTTAAGGGATTTCTCGTAATGGATAGTTCGTTGAACCTGCGTTTTGATGTCTTCTATCGTGTTGCCCGAGAACCGGCCGATAAAAGCATCGGCATAGCCATCCGAACCATTCAGGCAAGCGTAATGATAATCCGAGTCGCCGTAGTTGTTGGTTATTTTTGTAGGAATATCGGCTCCATCGCCCACTAACAGAATGTAGCAGAGGTTTTCATCGTTATCGTACTTGTCTTGGATATAGGCTTTCAGGTTGGTAGAAGTGAGCGGGCTGGCAATTTCGCTTGCCAACACCATTTCGGTATCAATCCCTTTTTCGCGTTTCCAGCTAACGTATTCGGGCATGGCATCTGCGTACTTGTCGGCAACAACCACCAAGAGCTTGCCGGGTGTTACTTCTTCCAGCGGCGTGTACTTAGCTCCATCAGAAGCATTAAGGAAGAGGCGGTTGTAGATGGTATTAAACTCGCCGTCTGTGCTATTGGATTTCTTCGGGTTGATGATTTCATTCACCGATTGATGACGGGTATATTTCACTTCAATCACAATCTCTTTATATATTCTCAATTCCTTCGATACGGCATTGTAAACAAAGGGACGGAACTCAATATTGCTACCCCGCACATTGTGCATGATATAAGGCTCATCGGTAGTGCAAAGCGTTTCGGGCAGGAAACGGTTGGTCTGATAGGCATCGCCATACACATAAGGCACATCGGCGGGATTTTGATTACGGAAAATAACTCCCTTCGAAGGGGCAATGCTTATATCGGGCATGGTATCATAATCCGACGAGCGGACTTGCACTTCCAGGCCTCCCTGGTTGGGGATGAGGATAGAAGCCATTACGGTAGGCAGGTTGGGAGCGCCTTTTTCGGTGTTGCTTCCCGAATTAAGGAGTACGGGAACATAAGCTGTTCCTTGCGGAGTTTCCACCTCATCGAACCGGTAATCGTTCAATGAGAATTTCAATGTCATACCTTCTTCCGACGATTCAACAATTGCAATATCGGATTTGGTTGAAAAGTTCTGCGCTAATGATACAAAGCAGAAGCTTGAGATAATG
>DAIREI010000220.1:0-3839 GCA_036795675.1 Bacteroidales bacterium | reverse complement strand
ATGGTTTCCTAAAGAAATTTAAGCGGAACATGGGAGAAACGCCCTCGAAGTGGATTAACCGCGAAAAATCACGACAGATACACCGCGAGCTGATATGCGGCAATAAGCCCCTTAAACTCATTGCCGAGGAATACGGTTTCTCATCAGTCTCTTATTTCAATCAGTTTTGCCGCAAGAACCTGGGAAGTACACCGGGCCGGATAAGAGGGAAGAACTAATCTTTCTTTTTCGTTAAGCCGGCTCTGATACGACTGAGAGATTGCGGTGTGATGCCGATATATCCGGCAATCTCTTTCAGCGGAACGCTGTTGAATAATTCGGGCATTTTCTTCATGAAGGCAAGGTAGCGCTTTTCGGCTTTAGGACTCGATAAATCAACGAGGGCATTATCCATGTTGAGCAACGAATCGACACACAATTCATTCATCCATTTCATAAAAGCGGGCGATGACTCTGATAGCTTCACCACCGTGCTCCTTTTCATTTCTATCGCCGTGCTATGGCTTGACGAACTGATGGAATAGCGCGCCGGCAATCCCTTGAGGTAGCCCCACGACGAAAAGATAACTTCGCCTGGTACACCAAACCATAACGTTACCTCTTCGCCATTGTGCATAACGTTAGCCCGCCAAACGCCCGTTTGCAGGAAATAAACAGAATCGTCTATCTTACCCTCACCAATTACCGTGCTTCCTTTGGGAAAATGAAGCGTACGAAGTGTACGGCAAAGAAGCGTCTTTTCTTCCTCACTGAGCTTGCACCGTAGTTCTATCTGCTTTAGAAATGCCTCCATCTTTTCTCACTTTATCCGCAATCAACAGGATTACGATTACGAGTGTTGTGGCGATATCGCCTGCCGCCACGGCAAGCCATATCCCCGTAACTCCCAGCCACAAAGGTAGCAAGAAAAAGAATATAACGGGCAAGATGCCGCGCAAGATGGTGAGCGAAATGGCACGTTTAAGCCTTTCTATACTCGAATAGTACCCGATCATAATCACGTTGATGCCGAAAAACAGGTAGTCGGAAGCAAACGGCGGCAAGCCTGTTACGGCATATCCCCAAGCTGCATTGGTGGTATCGGGAATGAATAAGGATACGATGTTGCTTGCAAAGCACGTGAACAACAACATGATAATGATGGCAAATGCCGAAGCGAACCCCAACGAAAGACGCAGAGCCTTGTTCGACCGTTCTATCTGCCCGCATCCGTAGTTGTAGCTGATGATAGGCTGTGCCGACTGTACAGTAGCATTGAATATCATAAATATAATAGGGAAGAGGTAGCAGATAATGCTGTATGCAGCCACGCCGTCGGCCTCGAGGTAGCGCATAAAGACATAGTTGCCTGCAATGATCATGACCGATATGGTGATTTCGCTCAGGAAGACCGATACCCCCAATCGCATCATATAACCCACATTGCGTAAGGTGAGCATCAGGCTACGCAGGCTCATCTTCAGGCGCACGAAGTGCACGGCAATCGACCGGCGAAACAGGTAGGCAAGCATGATAACCGCCCCTACTGCCTCGCTGATATCGGTAGCTATGGCTGCGCCGAACAAGCCCCATTCGAAGACAAAGATAAACAGGTAGTCAAGGACGATATTAACTGCCGTTGCCGCAAGCATCGCCCACATAGACACCTTGGGATTGGTAAGTCGGATAAAGAACGGCAACGCCACAACCAGCACCGTAAAAGGTAGACTGATAGAGAACCAGAACAAATACTCCGATACCATACCGACCAAATATTCGTTCGAGCCCAACAGCATAGCCACTTGATGAGGGAATAGCGTAAAAAACAGAGTGAGCAGGATACTGACAACCAGCAATGCCACCACTGATTGCGTGAGATTGATATTGGCCACCTTATCCTCGCCGCGCGACAGGTTGATAGAGGCGAGAATACCCCCTCCCATACCGAACATAAGACCCACACCGGTGATAATCATAAACAGCGGAGCCGAGATATTAACTGCTGCCAACGCATCGCTGCCTATTCCGTTGCCGACGAAGATACCGTCAACCACGGTAAACAAAGCGGCGGCGGCCATTCCCAAAATCGTAGGCAAAAGCTGTTTGGTAAACAGCTTCCCCACACTCATATTCTTAAAATCAAGGCTATCCCTTTGCATAATCGTTTTTTTGCGGCTGCAAAGGTAAGCCTTAGAATATCATCGCTACTTAACAATTGGTAATAAATGGCTTTGTCCGGATTCTACTTATTCCTTTATCGTCACCTTAATTCCGTCTATCCAATGTTTATACATATCCGTATAATAGATATAGGCCGAAGAGGTAGTGGCGGTATAGGTGCCCGGTATCTCAGCCTTCAGGTCGAGGTTGATTGTCTTTTCCTCAGCAGGACCTAATTCACGATAATAGATGACGAGATTGTCGTTGGTTATTTCGTAGAAGTCGAAGACT
The DNA here is from genome assembly GCA_036795675.1 of Bacteroidales bacterium. Classification (GTDB taxonomy): domain Bacteria; phylum Bacteroidota; class Bacteroidia; order Bacteroidales; family Azobacteroidaceae; genus Azobacteroides. The sequence continues at coordinate 1,409 of DAIREI010000220.1, read as the reverse complement.
TCCTGCTCCTGCATCTCTTTCAGTTGCCAGGGTTGCAGGCTCATTCCGCCCGGGATACCGATAATGGCTACGCTCATGGGTTTGCCGGTGCTTTCCGTATTCTTCAGTTTCACCGTCAGCCTTACGGTTTCATTTACCTTTATCTCCTTGGTCTTTATCTCGGTAGAGAGTTTTAAGGGGCACAACTCGGATGACGGAGGCAGCGCCGAGAACCAGGAGATATTAACGGTATAAGGGAAGGACGATTGTGAACCTTCAAAGCTCAACGAGAGGAGATTATCACCTTTCTTCAGTTTGTCCTCAAAGAAGATGGATGCTTTCATACCACCCTCTGAATCTGGCTTTAAGTCGAGGCATTCTTTGTCTCCGTTCACATCCAGACAGAAGTTTCCGCCTATCATATTCGATCCGGCAATGATGGCATATTTGGTAAGGGCCTGCAAGCATACACTGGTAGCCTGTGTGTTGCCAAATCCGTATCCCGACTTCCCTTTGCTGATATAATTCAGGCATTTATCAATAAGATCGAAGTCGAAATTGTTTGTGTTTTTCAGGATAGCCATCAGCCAATAGGCTACGGCCTCGCGATTGCGCGATTCGCCCGAACTATAGACGATAGTTGCCTCGAAGTTCAATTTCGACAGGTCTTTCTTATCGGCTATCTCCTTAAAGTGAGCAATCAGCTTCCGGTAAGAGTCCATGTCCTGTTGATGCCAGGCTGCATTGGCCAGTAGCGCCATGCGATAAATGTCTTGGCTTTTCCATGCTTCTTTTAATGCGGATTGGTATTCGGCCTCCACCAAATCTCCTCTCTCTATCTCGTTGAAAGCATACACGATATAAGCATTGTTTACATTAACAGGCGCACCCGAGAATCCATAGCGTCCGTTGTTTTGCTTAAAGCCGCCATCGTTGTTTCTTTTACTTAATAGGAAATTCACCGCCCTGTCGGTCATCGCCCTATCTACCTTATTATATACTTTGCTTAATTCGTAGAAATGCACCAAGCCATAAGCCGTAAGCATCTCGTGGGCGGGCGAACCGCCATACCATTCAAAGCCGCCTGTGTTTTTGGTCTCGTAGTTCGCCAGCTTGTTGTATCCGGTTTCCAGATAGCCCATAGCCTTTTCTTCGGCTGCTTTGTTTGTTTTCCCTGTCGTCTTCATTAGCTGCAAGGCAAATACATTGGGAAAGGCGCTGGAAAGCAATTGCTCAAAACAACCGTGCGGTTCGCGGAATATACCTTCGGCACCATCGAAAAGCTCATCCAATAGCTGCACATAAGCGGTCGCTTCGGCTTGCACCGTCCCGTTCAGGTGGTCGGGTAAGATGAATACGACATTGTCTGTCATGTTCCTTCCCGAAAAGCTGAATTGATAAGGGAAGTTGATTTGGCGGACATGCCGTTG
>DAIREI010000219.1:0-3845 GCA_036795675.1 Bacteroidales bacterium | reverse complement strand
AACTCTTAGTTCTTGGTAAACCAAGCGAACAAGTTCGAGCGCTTCACTCTTAGTTCTTAGTTCAAAGGTTGTACACCCTTTAACGCCGACACTGTAGACCCTCGAACGCCGACACTGTACACCTTCTAACTTCAACACTGTACACCCTTCAGCTCTCCATCCCTATTTCGATTTTTCTCCAAACGTATCCGGCTCGATGCGCTTGCCTATCTTGCGTGAAGTGAAAATATATTCTCATTATTTCGCACATTTTTCTCCTCTCTTTCATATATTATCATTACATTTGCAAAAACACCTAATACACACACTTATGCCTTATTACAACCCTATCCGCAGCATCAAAGACAAAGAGGAACAACAACGCACCATAGAGCGACTCCTCTTATTGCGCAAGCAATTAGATCGTGAAATCCCGCAGAAGACAGCCGAGGAAACCCTGCTGTTGGCTACCTGGAACATCCGTGAGTTTGGCGACAATCGCAGCCAGGAAAGCCTGTTCTACATCGCCGAGATTATCAACCGATTCAATCTGGTAGCAATTCAAGAGGTCTCTTCCAACCTGAAAGGGCTGGAGAGCGTGATGAAACTACTCGGTCATGGCTGGGACTATATTGTGACCGATTGCACCGAAGGCACGGCCGGAGGTAGCGAACGTATCGCTTTTGTCTACGACACCAACAAGATTTTCTTCAAGAAGATGGCGGGCGAGATCGTCCTCCCCGAGAACAAATTGGTATTGGAGGCGACCCAGTTTGCCCGTACGCCTTTCTGCGTGGCCTTTCAGGCGGGTTGGTTTAAGTTCCACCTTGCCACGGTGCATATCTATTATGGTGAGTCGTATGGAGTAGACCCGCGCCGGGTGGCGGAGATTGAAGCCATCGCCAAGTTTCTTACCAAGCGCGGGAAGAAAGAAGACACCAGCTATATCTTGCTGGGCGATTTCAACATACCCAACTGTGGCGACGTAACCATGGAAGCCTTGGAAAAGAACGGATTCTTCATACCCGACTGCATCAAAGAGCATCCCACCGACCTGGGCAAAAGCAAGCATTACGATCAAATCGCCTTCAACCTGAAGCTGGACAAGAACATGACTGTCTTCAAAGAGAAAGACCAGAAGGCGGGAGCATTCAACTTTACCGAATCAGTCTACGCCCTCGAAGACAGGTCTATCTACCAAAAATACTTCGCCGAGAAATACGTCGTAGGAAAGGAGGATAAGCAAATTGATACCTACTACAAGAAATGGCGCACCTTCCAGATGTCGGACCACCTGCCCATGTGGGTGGAGTTGAAAGTGGACTTCAGCAACGAATACTTAGAAAGGATAAAGAAGGAGGTGAAGTAAAGAGAAGAGGCGAGATCTTCCACTAATTGATTTTTTTCCTGTCCACGAATTACACAAATTACACGAATATTAAGGAACAAATAAAATAAAAGAGTATATTAATTCGTGTAATTTGTGTAATTCGTGGACAAATAGTATAGTTCAATGTGTGGACTAATCATCGATTGTGTCATTTTGTAACCAAAACTGCTTCGCAATTCTAAAATAATCCGTACCTTTGTGACACATAACAATGAATATTGACCTTATGAAGAAAGAATTGTTTTTAGGCGATGAAGCCATTGCTCAAGCTGCTATCGATGCCGGATTGTCGGGGGTGTACTCTTATCCGGGTACTCCTTCCACCGAAATTACCGAATACATCCAGGCATCCAAAACAGCCAAAGAGAGAGGGATTTTCTCTAAATGGTGCGCCAACGAAAAGACAGCCATGGAAACCGCTTTAGGCATGTCGTACGCAGGAAAGAGAGTGCTTTCCTGTATGAAACACGTAGGGCTGAATGTGGCAGCCGACTCTTTTATGAATATCGCCATGACGGGGATTAACGGCGGGATGGTGATCATTACGGCCGACGATCCCTCGATGCACTCTTCACAGAACGAGCAGGATAATCGGGTGTATGGTAATTTCGCCATGATTCCGATGTTTGAGCCGGCGAACCAGCAAGAGGCTTACGATATGGTGTACGATGGCTACGAATTGTCAGAGAAATTGGGCTATCCTATTCTGCTTCGTATCACTACCCGTATGGCTCACTCGCGCGCCGGTGTGGCTACCCGCGAGATGAAACCTCAAAATGGGGTGCATGTGGATACCGAAGACCCCAGCCGCTTTATTTTGTTGCCGGCCATCGCGCGCCGCCGCCACAAGAAGTTGCTGGAGATGCAAGACGTATTCCTTGCAGCATCGGAAGAGTCGAAGTACAACCAATACTTCGATGCGCCCAACAAGAAGTTGGGTATCGTAGCTTGCGGCATCGCATTCAATTACCTGAAAGAGAATTACCCCGACGGATTTGAGTACCCCGTGCTGAAAGTAAGCCAGTATCCCGTTCCTAAGAAGCCGCTGTTGAAGATGGCTGAGGAGTGCGAGGCTATATTGGTGCTGGAGGACGGCTACTCCGTAGTAGAAGAGCAACTGAGAGGCTACCTTGGCATCGGCTTGACCGTGCACGGCCGCTTAGACGGAACGCTGCAACGCGACGGCGAGTTGAATCCCGATAAAGTACGCAAAGCCTTGGGCATGAAAGCCGAAAGCTTCTACAGTGTTCCCGAAATCATCGAAGCCCGCCCGCCTGCTTTGTGCCAGGGATGCGGTCACCGCGATGTGTACGAAGCATTGAACGAAGTGTTGAGAGAATACAAAGGCGCTAAGGTCTTTAGCGACATCGGTTGCTATACCTTGGGTGCATTACCTCCCTTCCGCGCCATTAATACTTGCGTGGATATGGGTGCCTCAATTACCATGGCCAGAGGTGCTTCGGAAGCGGGCATCTATCCTGCCGTAGCCGTGATTGGCGACTCTACCTTCACCCATTCGGGAATGACAGGCTTGCTCGATTGCGTAAACTTCAACGCCAATGTGCTGATTATCATCTCCGATAATGAGACCACGGGAATGACAGGTGGACAAGACTCGGCAGCATTGGGTCGCATCCACGATATATGCAAGGGCATAGGTGTTGACCCCGCCCACCTGCATTCAATCGTTCCTTTGAAGAAGAACTTCGAGGAGATGAAGCAGATGATGCGCGACGAAATCAACTACCAAGGCGTATCGGTAATCGTGCCGTGCAGAGAGTGTATTCAAACCTTCGCCCGTAAGGCAAAAGCTAAAAAGAAAGACAAATAACATGAAGACAGACATCATATTGGCAGGTGTGGGAGGACAAGGAATCCTCTCCATAGCCGCAATTATAGGCGAGGCCGCACTGGCAGACGGATTGAATATGAAGCAAGCCGAGGTTCACGGAATGAGCCAGCGGGGTGGCGACGTGCAATCGCACCTGCGCATCAGCGACAAGCCCGTGGCTTCAGACCTTATTCCGATGGGCGAGGCAGACATCATCATCTCGCTCGAACCCATGGAAGCCCTGCGTTATCTTCCTTATCTAAAGAAGGATGGTTGGATTATCACCGCATCGGCTCCGTTTGAGAACATTCCCAACTATCCTGATATGGACGAGTTGATGAAGGAGTATGAGAAGGTTCCCAACAAAGTAATCCTCGATGTAGATAAGATTGCCAAAGAAGCCGGTTCGTCCCGTTCGGGCAATGTGGTATTGCTTGGCGCCGCCGCTCCTTACCTCAACATCGACTTCAGCAAGTTGGAAGAGGGCATCCGCGCCATCTTCGGCCGCAAAGGCGAGGACATTGTGAATGTGAACCTGAAGGCGCTACGCTTAGGGAGTGAAAATAAATAAAAAAACACCTCCCCCCGACCCCCTCCCAAGGAGGGGGAGGTGCAAAACAATGCTGTAGGAGCGAATGATTATTC
>DAIREI010000218.1:0-3862 GCA_036795675.1 Bacteroidales bacterium | reverse complement strand
CCGTCCATACCTATCTTAATGATGAATTCTTAGCTGAATATTTAGGCGACGGGCTGATAATTGCCACCCCTACCGGTTCAACAGCTTATTCGCTAAGCGTGAACGGGCCAATCATCATTCCGCAAGCGCACAATTTCGTTCTTAGCCCCATTGCTTCGCATTCGCTCAATGTAAGACCGTTGGTCATCCCCGACCATTTTGTTATGCGATTGAAAGTAGAAGCGCGAAGCCGCAACTTCCTTGTCGCCCTCGACGGCCGCTCGGTAGTCTTCCCCTCGGGTCATCAGTTCGAAATACGCAAAGCCGGTTTCACCACCAAACTCATCAAGCGGCAAGACCAAAGTTTCTATTCCACCTTGCGCAATAAACTTTATTGGGGCACCGATTTACGTAGCAACCAAGACAGTTGATAAGTTATAACTCGCAACAAATTTGTATCTTTGCGGCGTTTTTATAAATTATCAACCATCAACAACAATGAAGTATTTTTACAAACCAATTGTATTATTGCTATTTATTGCTTATGCTTTGCCCTCTTTTTCGCAAGACAAAGAGAATAAATTGAAGTTTAATTTCTACGGTTTTATACGTGCCGATTACTATTACGATACCCGCCAGAGTGTTGCATCCAACGAGGGATTGCTCTTCCTTTATCCGAAAGACGAATCGCTCGATTATTTCGAAGAAGACCTGAATGCCGTACCCAATGGTAGCCTTTACAGTTTCATCACCCGCCCGGGATTGGAGATAACCGGCTTGAATGTATTCGATGCCGACCTGAAAGGGGTGATAGAAGCCGACTTTGCGGGCTTCTCGGGTAGCAACACTTTGCTTCGTATCCGTTTGGCTTACCTGAAGTTCAATTGGGAAAAGTCAAGCCTCTTGGTAGGGCAAGACTGGCACCCGCTCTTCGACCCCGTACGGCCCCAACAGCTCTCCATATCTACCGGAGCGCCCTTTCAGCCATTCAACCGCAGTCCGCAACTGAAATTCAACTACAAGGTAGACAAAGTAACCTTTACCGGAGCTACCGTTTGGCAGTTGCAACACAACTCTACCGGCCCCGACGGCAAGTCGGGCGTCTACCTGAAGAATGCCATCGTGCCCGAATTGGCCTTTATGGTCGACTATAAGAATCAACACGTTCAGTTTGGTGCAGGTATCGATTACCTGACGCTCAAGCCTCGCACCCAATCGACTGTCATGCCCGAAGGCTCGCAATATTCGCAAAAAGTAAAAGTAGACGAAAAGATTGGTTCGCTGTCTTATCTCGCTTACCTCAAATATACGTACGGCTTGTTTTCGGCCAGTGTGAAGTCGGGGATAATGGAGAACCCCGTGCACCTGAATATGTTGGGTGGCTATGGAATCAAGTCTTCCGATGCGGCTACCGGCGTTCAAGAATACACCCCCTTCCGCCATTCTTCTACCTGGCTCAACTTCTCGTACGGAAAGAAATACCTGGGCAACCTGTTCTTGGGATACAATAAAAATCTGGGTTCTAAAGACGCTTTGCTCGAAAACTCGGCGATGTATGGCGAAGGACTTACTATTCAAGAGTTGTATCGCGCCTGCCTCAGCTTTTCATACAATATTCCTCACTTCCGTCTGGGGATGGAATACGAATACAGCTTAGCCAAGTATGGCGATACCGGGACAATGAGTTGGGAAGACGGACTATACGATTCCACCCACGGCGTGACCGGCCATCGATTGATAGCGACGATCAGCTATATCTTTTAAGCTAAAAAACTTTGGTATTGAATAATTATTCTTTACCTTTGCCCTCGATTTTGGTGTCTACTTGTTGCAATCGCGGCAAGAGATGAAAAGGGAATCAGGTGAAAGTCCTGAACAGACCCGCTGCTGTAAGCTTCGCCAAAGTCTTTGAACAATACTTAACCCACTGTTCTCGAAAGAACGGGAAGGGAGTTTCAAAGATGAAGTAAGTCAGAAGACCTGCCGGAATTGTATATTGTAAGCTTTCGGGGACTAAAGCTGTAAATAATCATTCTGTTTGGTTATCTTATCCTCACAATCCCGCAAAAGAAGGCTTCATAAAAGAGTTCTGTTTCTGAGTTAAAAATTATATTTATGAATAAAAACATTTACTCCTTATTATTCTTTTTCGCCCTTCTGTTTGGAGGCGTTAGTGTAACATCGGCACAAAATGAGCTATCAGTGGCTACTTTCGAAGACCTAGGCCTTGAGCCGGGGTCTTATTGGTTCTACAATCCCGAACAACCCGTAGGTTCGTTCAAAAGCGGTTCTTTCACTTTCAATAATTCATGGAGCGAATGGGATGGCTTTATCTATTGGGAAGCGTTTGCCTACTCGAGTATGGCATTGGGGCTTGACGACCTCTCTGATTACGATGCGCAGTATGGGAATGTAACAGGAAAAGGCGTTGACGGAAGTAATACGTTTGCCGTGGTTTTTTATTCGCTCTACAGTCCTCCGGTGATTAGGTTGGACAATCCGGCGGTAATTTCTGGCGTCTACCTAACTAACGATTTGTATACTTATAATAGTGTGATTAATGGCGATTATTTTGCCGGCGACCCCTTCGAACAAGGCGATTACTTGAAAGTCATCTTTGAAGAGGCAACAATAGCAAATGGCACAAAAAATGTACGTCCTATGGTGGAGTTCTATTTGGCCGACTACCGTTCGGAGAATCCAGCTGACCATTATATCGTCACCGATTGGGAATGGTTAGACCTAAGCGAATTGGGTGAAGTGCCGGCAATTACCCTCTACTTCGAAGGTTCGCGCAATAATGAATATGGTTTACTTACGCCGGCATATCTCTGCATGGACAATTTCGGCTCTGATGGGTCTACCAATCTCCCAACTATTAAGGAAGAGTCTCAATCGCAGGTGTCTGTTTCAGATGAACAGCTTATTATTCAATCTGCATTGAGCAACTACCGGGTCAGTGTATATGCAGCCAATGGAAGCTTGATGTATAAAGGAATAGCTCAAGGAGACTCTAATATCAATATCGCTTCTTGGGCGAGGGGCGTTTATGTAGTAGAGATTTCATCTCCCGAAGGCAAAGAAGTGAAGAAGATAGTAAAATAACACTCGCTCAATAATATCAATTTGGTGAAGCGGTGGCCAGGCATAGTCTGGCCGCCGCTTTGGTTTAATAGGTATTGCTTATCTTAAATATCATCAAGCTGGTTGCCTCGTCCAGCTTATTGTATAGCAACTCTTCCTGATTGCGAAGACTTTCGGGATAGGTAGCGCCTGCGCTTTTATCCAAACCCGAAAACAACGCTTTATGATCTTCATTCACCTGTATAACGTCAGCAATATCGTTATTCAACGACTTGTCTAATCCCGAGTTCTTGATAAGGGAGGCCAGCGTCTCCAATCGGTGCCCCGATACATCCAGCAGATTCATGATAGTGAGGTAAGTATCGGTTTTGAGGGCTTCCTCGTCTTGCACATACATATTTATACGGCGCTGCAAGGCTTGATAATCAACAATCCGCTCTTCCAAAATTCTTTTTCTGTCCTGCACGGTTTGCAACTGACGGTCGAGTACGGCAGGAACATACACCGCCAAGAAGATGGTTACTACCAATGTGGCCAAATCAATCAGGTTTATCTCCTGCGACAAGGGCAAACTATGATAGTGGCTCAGTGCCCACCCCGCTACAAGGCCAAGTACTACCAAGGCCAGATACAGGAATACCTTAAGAATTTTTGAACTACGTCGCATAAACAGTTATCAGTAAACAGTTATTAAAACTAACAGCTAATAGCTAATTTGATAAACGTTTAGCGCTCAACGATTGTTCAATCATCTTCTATCTTTTATTTTCCCAACTCAAATGAAGCTTTTACCCCAAAC
>DAIREI010000217.1:0-3870 GCA_036795675.1 Bacteroidales bacterium | reverse complement strand
AGGGATATAGGGTGGCCCGCGGGTTGAGTTTCTTTATCTCGCGAGATATAATAGGGTCGTCGTTCCAATAGATAAAGGCGTCATCTTGGGTTTGGTTGCGTGCGATGCGCAGCTTGGCATCGGCATAATGCTGCATATTATAATCGTAGCGGTCTAAGTGGTCGGGCGTTATGTTGAGCAGGATGGCTATGTCGGCCTTGAAGTCGTACATCCCGTCCAGTTGAAAGCTGCTCAATTCAATCACATAGTAGTCATAATCCTGCTCGGCTACCTGCAAGGCGAGGCTGTTGCCCACATTGCCCGCCAGGCCTACATTCAGCCCCGCTTCTTTCAAGATGTGGTAGGTAAGCATGGTGGTGGTAGTTTTGCCGTTGCTTCCGGTAATGCAGATGGTCTTGGCCTTGAGGTACCGGCCGGCAAACTCTATCTCTGAGATAACGGAAATGCCCTGCTCTTTCAGCTTCACTATGAGGGGAGCCTTGTCGGGGATACCGGGGCTTTTTATCACCTCACCGGCGTTGAGTATCAGGGCCTCGGTATGTTGCTGCTCCTCGAAGGGAATGTCATACTTCGCAAGCAAGGCCTTGTATTGGTCTTTAATCACGGCCAGGTCCGAAACAAAGACATCGAAGCCTTGTTTCTTCGCCAGCACGGCAGCTCCTGCGCCGCTTTCGCCTGCTCCCAGTATAACTATCCTGTTCTTCATTTATCTCATCTTTAATGTGGCGATGGCCAATACGGCCAATATGATACCGATAAGCCAGAAACGCACCACAATCTTCGATTCGGGGATGGGGATTATCGGCTTTTGGAATATAGCGTCTATCCCGGCATTGCCCGCCTTCTGGAAGTGGTGGTGCAAAGGTGACATCTTCAGTACGCGCTTGCCCGTTCCGTATCTTTTCTTGGTGTATTTGAAGTAGGAAACCTGCATCATCACCGAGAGGCTCTCCACAAAGAATACCCCGCAGAGGATGGGTAACAACAGTTCCTTATGTATAATAATGGCAAATACGGCAATGATGCCGCCGAGAGTGAGCGAGCCGGTGTCGCCCATAAATACCTGTGCCGGGTAGGCGTTGTACCACAGGAAACCGACGGTGGCTCCTATGAATGCGCTGGCGTAGACCGCCAGCTCCTCGCTGCCGGGGATGTACATGATGTTGAGGTAGGCGGCATACTCGAGGTGGCTGGATACATAAGCGAGTATCCCCATGGCCACCCCTATGATGGCCGAGCTGCCCGCAGCCAGCCCGTCCAACCCGTCGGTGAGGTTAGCGCTGTTCGACACCGCCGTTACAATGAATATCGCTACCAGCACAAAGAGTATCCAAGTGGCTGCCGTACGGTACTTGAAGGGGACGAACGATACGATATTGCGGTAGTCTAAGTTGTTGTTTTTCACGAAAGGAATGGTAGTCTGTGTCGATTTAATCAAGGGGCTGTACTCCACTTCCGTCCGATTATCCTGATGGGTAATCTCTACGTTTTCGCGCATCACGGCGTCGGGGCTAAGGTAGAGCGCCAGCCCTACTATCAGTCCCAGCCCTACTTGTCCTATTATCTTAAACTTGCCGCTCAGTCCTTCTTTATTCTTGCGGAATACCTTAATGTGGTCGTCTAAGTAACCGATGGCGCCCATCCATACGGTGGTAATCAGCATCAGGATGATGTATATATTGCTCAGCCGTGCCAACAGCAATACAGGAATAAGGATGGATACGATAATGATAATCCCTCCCATGGTAGGCGTGCCCTTTTTTTGCAGTTGTCCTTCCAGCCCCAGCTCACGCACGGTTTCACCTATTTGCTTGCGTTGCAACCAGGTGATAATGCGTTTTCCGATAATGGTAGATATAAACAGCGAGAGTATCAGCGCCGAGGCCGAGCGGAAAGAGACGTAATGAAACATCCCCGCTCCGGGTATATCCAGTTTATTCAAATAGTCAAACAGGTCGTACAGCATTTAGTTTTTGTTCTTTATATCGTTTAACATCATTCTTTATTTTATCTATCTCGGCGTATCCCTCAAATAGCACAGACTCGGTAAGGTAGTCATCTACCCCTTTGCTTTTCTCGGCATAATAGGCTTGCTTCTCACCGGAGGAGTAATCTTCCGTCAGTTCTTTTTCCAATCTTCCCCTCAGTTGCTTCATCAAAGGCAGCACTACGCGGTCGAACAGGTTATGCCCCCGCAGGTATAAATAGGTATTGTCTTCGTGCAAACCCAGTTCGCGGCATTTCGCCTTCATCCCGTTTATTTCTTCGGGAGTGTAGCAACCCTCCAGCTCGGATAGTTGGCGGCTCGCTTCATCATTAAGCTCCGCAATAATCGATCGCTCATCGGGGCACGACTTGGAAAGATTGGCGTGTACTAAGGGGTAGAATTTCTTCGACCCGAATACCTGGTCTTTCTTTTCGAGCGAGATAAGGTGATAGATAAATAACTCGTAGAGCGAACGGGAAAACTCCGTAAGGAAGTAGTTGAAATCGAAAGCGGGGTCGCCCAATCCCATCCGCTCAAAAGCACTGTTGATATTGCTTGAATAGCAAAAATGGTTCTCTATGGAATAAGTATAGGTCTGAAAAACAAAACGACTCGCACTTATGGCTTCCCGGTGCAACAACCGGCGGTAATCACTGTCGATACAGACAAAGAACTTGTCTGACAGGCATCCCAATTGATAATACTTAAGGCAGGTTTGGCATCCGGTAGCGTAAGTCCGGTCTACGGTGCGGGTATAGGTGATGTATTCGAAGGAGTATTGAGGGAGCCAATGGCGAAACACCAAGTCCCAGAACCGGGTATCGTATTCCGACTCCAGGTGTATGGAGGCTTCGCGCTTCTTCATCCGGGCTGTATTCACGTAGCTTACGGCCAGTTGACGATAGTAGGCATCCTTATCCGATTTAGACATCCTTCTCATTTAAACAGGTCTTCTATAAAAAACATTTTATCGCCCCAGCCCTTCCCGAATATAGAGGGAGAGTGTGTGGCCATAATTAATTGACAATTGGGGTTCAGCTTCCTGATTACTTCTATCAGGTTTTGCTGCCATTCTATATGCAACGATATTTCGGGCTCATCCATTAATAATACGTAGGGTTCTTCTTCCATCAGGAAGACGGTAAAGACGATGATAAGCAGTTGCTTCTCGCCCGATGACAGCTCTTCCAGTTGGATGACCGAGTCGTCTTTATGAAAGACGAGTTGGTTGTCGTCGGGGTCGATGGCAATGGTCTTCTCGGTTTGGGCGAAGAGCTTATCGATGAGTTTGAACAGCCGCCTTATCCGGTCGTTGATAATACCCGCCGTCTTGGGATAATTGGTGGCCTTGAACCGGTAGTTCGAGAATGAACGCCGGCTGCTGCCTATAGTGTAAACGATGGACTGCAACTCCTTATCGAGCGGACTTTCGCTTTTGCCGAGGCTCCGTTTATCTTTCAACGGCACATCAAATGTAGTGATGTACTCGTAGTTGATAGTGGCGTTAGCCGGATTAACTATCCCTTTCTTTGTGTAGGCGATGCGCTCGTTGTCGGACAGCAATGCCGTTATGTCCACTCCCATCCATTTCAAGTAGGAGTATTCCCTCGAAAGCAACGCATTGATACAGCGCAACAGCGTACTCTTGCCGCTGCCGTTGATGCCCACCAAGATGTTGACATCATCGTTCAGGTTCCATTCCAGGCTGTACTTATGAAATAAGCCCGACAGTTCTATTTGCTTAATAACGGTTGCTTCCATATACTTATTATATTTTATCTCTTCTCTCAGCCCCCTAAATCCCCCTGAAGGGGGACTTGCGAAGCCCCCTTTAGGGGTTGGGGGCAAAAACTTCGCTTCGCGCCCTCCCCCTCCTTGGGAGG
>DAIREI010000216.1:0-3892 GCA_036795675.1 Bacteroidales bacterium | reverse complement strand
AGAATTGAAGAATTAATATTTAACAATTCTCCTTCACACCGGATCTACATCGTATTGCACCACCGCATACCGATAGTCTTTGTTCGACAGTACCCGGTTTTGTATTTGCATCAGCATTTCGTAGAGGGCCGAGTGCGAGGCGTTGAGTTCTATTTTAAGCAATATTCTTTTCATGTAAAGGTTTTTGGCTCGCGAGGCAAGGGGTTTGTCGGGGCCGAGTACGCGGTCGCCGAGTTGGAGGCGGAGTTGGTAAGCCAGCTCATCGCTCAGTGGGTTGAGGATGGCTTCGTTGCGGTGCTTGATGTGGATGTAGATAAGGCGGTAGAAGGGCGGATAGCGAAAGAGTTCACGCTCGCCGGCCTGCATCTCGTACATGCCATCGTAGTCTTGCTCTATTACCTGATGAATTAAAGGATGATCGGGGTGGGAGGTTTGCAGTATCACCTCGCCCTGTTTCTTTCGCCGCCCTGCCCTGCCCGACACCTGCGACATCAGTTGGTAGGCGCGTTCGTACGAGCGGAAATCGGGGAAGTTCATCAGGCCGTCGGCATTCAATATCCCTACCAAGCTCACCTTGCCGAAGTCCAATCCCTTAGATAGCATTTGTGTACCGATAAGGATTTGGGTCTCCCCTGTTTCGAAGCGGTGTATCAGCCCTTCCAGTTGTTTCTTGGTTCCGGCGCTGTCGGCGTCCATCCGCTCTACCATGGCCTCGGGGAAGAGGGCTTTTATCTCTTCTTCCACCTTCTCGGTACCGAAGCCGATGGGTTTCAGGTCGGTACTGCCGCACTCGGGACACTCCCTGGGCACCTGATACGTACGGCCGCAGTAGTGGCAGCTCAGTTGTAACTTGCTGCCTTTATGATACGATAGACTAATATCGCAGAAGCGGCACTTGGGCGTCCAATCGCATATCCGACAGAGAATGGCGGGGGCAAACCCCCTACGGTTTTGGAAGAGTATCACCTGTTCGTCATTAGCCAATGCTTCGCCCATCTTCTCTTGTAATACAGGCGAGAATATGCCCTTCATCTTCTTCTTGCGACGCAGCTCTTTTACATCTACCGGGGCGATGGCCGGATGCCCGACGTCTTGGTAGCGGCTGTCGAGTTTCGCGTAAGCATATTTCCCTATCTGTACATTATGATAAGATTCGACCGAGGGTGTGGCACTGCCAAGCAATACCTTGGCTCCGTGCTCTTTGGCCAATACAATGGCGGCGTTGCGGGCGTGGTAACGGGGCGCCGGTTCCTGCTGCTTATATGAGGGTTCATGCTCTTCGTCGACAATAATCAGCCCCAACTTACGAAAGGGAAGGAAGATGGCCGAGCGCGCCCCCAACACGATGCCGTTGTCCGACTCGTCGTCGAGCAGGCGGTTCCATAGCCGGATGCGCTCGCCATTGCTTATCCCCGAATGATACACGCTCAGCCGTTCGCCGAAGAAGCGCCAGAGCCGCCCCGTGATTTGGGTAGTAAGGGCAATTTCGGGCAAGAGGTAGAGTACTTCCTCTCCCCTATCCAGCGTTTCTTGAATAAACCGGGTGTATATTTCGGTCTTGCCCGACGAGGTGACGCCGTGAAGCAAACATACGTCTTTCTCTTCAAAGCCTTGACGGATAGATTGCATGGCCTCTTCTTGCTTGGGGCTGAGCCTATTGAGCGGAACAACGGCTTCGCCTGTATCGCCTTTGCTTTTCCTTTTGCGCTTGGGGGTTTTGCCGCTTCGGTAACCTGCGGGGACTACGGCTTTGTACAGATCGCCCGGCTTGCAGAAATAGTAACTGCTTATCCATCGCCAAAAGGGCAATTGGCTTTGCCTGATAACCGGCTTGGCGGACTCTATGGCAAGCACCGGCTTGATGGTTCCCGTATAATGGGGGGGCGACCGGTGTATGGAAACAACAAGCCCGATGTATTGTTTCTTGCCGAAAGCAACGCTCACCAGACTTCCGGATACAATTTGTGCCTCCAGCTCGGGAGGCACAATATAGGTATAAGTATCGGCCAATGGGACCGGTAATATTACATCAACGTACATTTAGAAATAATAAGCGGCCGAAATAATCCAGCCCCTCGATTTGGCTTTAATGTCTTTAACATCAGTTGCCGATTCGGGAATGCTGGCCTTGAAGTCGTCGGTCAACCCCAACTGATAGCTGATGCCTACCTGCAGGTGGCTTAACAGCTCTATACCTGCGCCAAAGTTCAGGCCGGCGCCGAAAGACTTGGTTTCCCATTCGTCCTTAAACTCTTTCCAGGTATCACTAACGCTATCCGACACATTGAAGCGCAAATAAGGCCCCGCCGTAAGGTAAGCGCCAATCACCACTAAGCTGAATTTGTACTTCAGGTTGATAGGAACGTCGATAGAGTGCTGCTTAATGTTGCCGCCCTCTATCCCGGTTGTACTCTTCAGTTTCAATCCTTGTTGCGAGTACAGGATAGAAGCATCCATTCCTATACCGATAAGGGGAACGGTAAACTCCATGGTCGGCCCTACCTGAAAGCCTGTCATATTGCTCGTTTTAAACATATCGGCATTCATCGATGCCTTGTTGATATTCACTCCCGCTCTTAACCCGAATTTGGGCTGAGCCTGTATAGTTACGGCGGTGCAAAGCAAGAACGCCAACGCTATAAATAAACTCTTCTTCATGTTAGTTTTATTTATGGATTAATAATAGTTAGTATTGTTCGTTAGTCTTTCAAGTAATAGACGATGGTAGTCACTACCCGCACCGTTTTGATGTGGGGCGAATTCTCATCGCGATCGTATATGGAAATCTGCCCTTGCGTAGCCGATTTTATCTTACCCAATTTGCTGCCCGAGTCCGAAGCGAACTTCTCGGCGCTTACGCGGGCGTTTTTGGTGGCCTCCTCTATCATTCCGGGCTTGATGTCGTTCAGCCCCGAGTAGTTGTAACTGATAGCGTTTTCGTATTGCTTGTTGGCGCTTATGGTTACGCCCTCGCGTATCAGCTCGGCAATGCGGGGTATCAGCCGGCGCACATTGTCTACATCGTGGCTCGACACGGTTATAATAGAAGTACCGTTGTAGCGGTATCTAATCTCTTGCGATACATAGCGCTCGGCCTGAAAATCGAGGATGTCGGGCGGAGACACGATAATTTCGTCGTCTTTAACTCCGTTTTTCTTAAGGAAAGCGATTACTTTAGCATTGTTTGTTTCGATACTATTATATAAGGACAATAAATCGTTGCTTACTTCCTTAAACATAATGGGCCAGGTAACACGGTCGGCGGGGACTTCTTTCTCTGATAGGCCTTTAACGGTAACTACCCGTTGGCTCTCCTGTACGCTCGATATACCTTTACCGACAAGCATACCGGCTAGCATAATACCGAGGGCTACCAATAAGGCTGCCCAAATAAGATGGTTGTTTTTCATAACTCCGTATTTTAATGTACGGCAAATATAGAAATAATATCTAAGAAAGAAGCAAGCTATTGTCCTTTAATTTTCTTCGGGCAGGAGATTATTCTCAAATCCGGCTTCTTTAATTATCTCTCTTACACGCGGTGCATCTTTGTCCGACACCGAAAGCGTGGCTCCCGAGCCGGGCACGATAATGGCCGAGTCGGGGTTGTTAAGTGCATACTTAATGCCGTTCTCCATCAAGATGCTTTCAAGCACCGAGGCATCGTTCGGGAAGTTGAAAATGGCTACATCTACAAGTTTCATGATCGTGTGTATTAAAAGGTTATTATTAAAGTCCTATCTTGCCCAGCAGGTCTTTTATTCCGCCGCCGTCTTTGGCATCACCGGCTTCTTTACCTACAAAGGAGAGTATTTTGGGCAATAAGGAAGATACAATGCTTTGAGCGGTAGAATTGTCGAGGCCTACTTTGTTCATCAGCGAATTGATTAAT
>DAIREI010000215.1:0-3932 GCA_036795675.1 Bacteroidales bacterium | reverse complement strand
TGGGGGGCAAGGGTGGCTATTATCTTACAAAAGTAATAAAAATAACGGAAACAAAGAAAAAATCTTTCTCTTTATCTCCGTTATTTTTTCAAACTCTGCTCTCTAATTTATCCGCATTTCGACGTACCGCAGGAGGTGCAGGTAAGGCAGCCTTCCTGGTATACGAGCGTCTCTTGCGAGCAATTGGGGCACTTTTGTCCCTTGGCCTGAACGCCTTCTTGTACGTACTTCTTCAGGGCGCGCTCTACGCCGTTTTTCCATGTGTTGATGGATTCGGAGTTGAGTTCCAGCCCTTGTACTAATTTAATCACTTGTTCTACGGGCATCGAGTAACGTAATACGCCTGATATAAGTTTGGCGTAGTTCCAATATTCGGGGTTGAATTTATCAGATAGTCCTTCTATGGTGGTCTTGTATCCACGCTTGTTGGTGTATTGGAAGTCGTAACGCTTGTTGCCGCCTTCGTCTACATTCTTTATAATGGCTCCTTTAAGCAGGTTTTTGGGCAGGAATATACCTTCCTCTTCGTCGAGCAGCCCGGTGAAGATTTCGTAGGGACGGTTGTTGAGCAATCCCACAAAGGCAATCCATTTCTCTTTGTTGTTCTGAAACTTCACGATGTCTGCCTCCAACTCACGCGGGCGCTTGGCAACGATAACAGGAGGTTCGGGGCATTCCTCGCAATCGTCTTTCTTGCTATCGGCCTTAATAAGTACACCGCTGCGCGAACCGTCGCGATAGACGGTGCAGCCTTTACATCCGGCCTTCCAAGCTTCGATGTATAGTTCGTTTACCAACTCTTCGCTTGCATCGTTGGGCAGGTTGATGGTAACGGAGATGGAATGGTCGACCCATTTCTGCACCCTTCCCTGCATCTTTACTTTCTGCATCCAATCAATATCGTTGGAAGTGGCTTTATAGTAGGGCGATTTCTCAATCATGGCATCAATCTCTTCGGGGGTGTATTTACGCGAAGGGGCATAGCCGTTGGCTTCCATCCAGGTAACGAACTTATGATGAAAGACGATGTATTCTTCCCACGAGTCGCCTACTTCATCCACAAAGTCTACCTTTACCGAAGCATCGTTGGGGTTTACCTTGCGGCGGCGTTTGTACACGGGCATGAATACCGGCTCTATGCCCGACGTGGTTTGCGACATGAGGCTGGGGGTGCCGGGGGGCGCAATGGTAAGGCAGGCAATATTGCGGCGGCCGTATTTGCGCATATCAATCAACAGCATGGGGTCGGCTTCTTTCAGGCGCTTGATAAACGGATTGGCCTCTTCGCGTTTGGCATCGTATATCTCGAAAGCGCCCCGCTCTTTAGCCAAGTCTACCGACGAGCGGTAGGCTGCCAGGGCCAAGGTCTTTTGTACTTCTTCGGCAAAACCGGTGGCTTCTTCGGTTCCGTAGCGTATGCCCAATGCGGCCAGCATGTCGCCTTCGGCGGTGATACCTACACCCGTACGGCGGCCGAGAAGCGTTTTGTGGCGAATCTTCTGCCACAGCATCCGCTCGGTATGCTTCACGTCTTCGGTTTCGGGGTCTTCTTCAATCTTGTGTAATATGGTATCGATCTTTTCCATTTCCAAATCGATAATATCGTCCATGATGCGCTGAGCCAAAGCCACGTGCTTCTTAAACAGGTCGAAATCGAACTTAGCCAAAGGCGTAAACGGATATTTTACGTACGAGTAAAGGTTGATGGCCAGCAGTCGGCAACTGTCGTAAGGGCAGAGAGGGATCTCGCCGCAAGGGTTGGTAGATACGGTTTGGAAGCCCAGGTCGGCATAGCAATCGGGTACCGATTCTTTCAGGATAGTATCCCAAAAGAGTACTCCCGGCTCGGCCGACTTCCAGGCATTGTGTACAATCTTCTTCCAAAGCGAATCGGCGTCGGTTTGCGTCGTGTACAGCGGGTCGGTAGAGTAGATAGGGTATTGCTGGGTAAAGGGCCGTTTGTTTACGGCTGCCTCCATAAATTCGTCGGTGATCTTTACCGATACGTTGGCTCCGGTTACTTTGCCTTCAATCATCTTGGCGTCGATAAACGATTCGGCATCGGGATGTTTAACGGATACGCTCAACATCAGGGCGCCACGGCGGCCGTCCTGAGCCACTTCGCGGGTAGAGTTGGAGTAGCGCTCCATAAACGGAACCAAACCCGTAGAAGTCAAGGCAGAGTTCTTTACAGGCGATCCTTTGGGGCGGATATGCGATAGATCGTGGCCTACGCCTCCGCGCCGTTTCATCAATTGCACCTGCTCTTCGTCAATCTTGATAATGGCCCCGTAGGAGTCGGCAGGACCGTCTAAGCCGATAACGAAGCAATTGGAGAGCGACGCCACCTGGTAGTTATTGCCGATGCCCGTCATGGGGCTGCCTTGGGGGATGATGTAGTTGAAGTGATCGAACAGGTCGTACAGTTCCTGTTCCGATAGCGGGTTGGGGTAGTTTTGCTCTATCCGGGCTACTTCGCTTGCCAAGCGTCGGTGCATGTCTTCGGGCGTTTTTTCGTAGATGTTGCCATAGCCGTCTTTCAAGGCGTACTTGTTTACGAACACCTTAGCGGCCAACTCATCGCCCTTAAAATAATGAAGCGAGGCCTTAAAAGCCTCGTCGAATGAATAGGTCTTGTTTTCCACGATAATGCTTAAAGTTATTTATATGAAACTGTTTATATGATAATGAGATAAATCAATACTACGAAACCTGTCTATCTTTTCCGACTGCAATATTAATCATAGTATTTAATTTTACCAAATATATAGTAGAGAATATTACCTCATAGTTGAAAATTTCCCAAAACAAAAGCGATAGTATTAATAATCAATGATATAAGAATTTGTCGAGGTCGTAAAGTTTTCCAAAAGAGTTGATTAGGGTCACTTGTTGTTTTACTGAAATGGAAAGCGGATGATTGTGCCGGAGGCTCGTTCGGCGCAGCCTCTTTGGCAATGTTGGGTGGGGATTAGGGGCGCTAAACATTCTGCAAATAAGCCCGTAGGTTTTGGTTCTTTTCCATGCCCAGCTTCTTGCGTATCCCCGTTTTCTTGGCTTGTATGGTATCGATGGCGAGGCGGAGTATGATGCTTATTTGTGTATTGTTGAGGCCGGCGTATGTAAGACAACAGATGCGGAACTCGACTTCGTTGAGTTGGGGTAGACGCTCTCGGAGCGCATCGAGGTAGCCGCCGGACATCCCGTTGATGGTGTTGTAGAGTTTTTCCCAATTTACGCCTTCTTTCTGGTCGTAAACTATCTCGTTAAACTTCTGGATGAGTTTCTTGCCTTGCAGTCTTTCTTCTTCATTGAGCAGGTATTCCAGCGCTACGGTCTTCTCCATGATGCTGAATTGTTCGCTAAACGCCCGTTGATACTCGTTGGCGTTCTGCTCAATGTTTTTCGACAGGCTATCCATCTCATCCATCTTGCGGTAGAACTCCTCCGAGCGCTTTTTATTTGTGTCGCTCTTCCTGTACAACAAGAAGGAGATGATGAGAATAACCAAGAGGAGAAGCCCGCAGATAAGAAGTATTTGTTGCTGTTCTATCGTCTTTTTCCTAAGCTGATTTTGCATCAACTCCACTTGGTATTTCTTTTCTACAGACGATAGTTGTTGCTGTTGTCTTTCCCCCACCACATTGGTCATATTGTCGACGAAATGCTTCTGATATTCCAGGGCAGCCCGGTAGTTTCCTCTCTCGGCTTCTATCTTGTAATAGAGGGAATAGATATTGGCCAACAGGTTGTTGTTGCCTGGGTCGGCATATTGTAAGGATTGATCGAGATAGTAAATAGCGGAATCAATTTGGTTTTCTCCTTTATATATATCGGCCAGGTTGCGGTAGACGTACGACAGGTTCCTGTCGTTGGGGTTGAGGTCGAGCACCTCTTTCAGCAAGCCGACGGCTTTTTCATACTCGCCTGTC
>DAIREI010000214.1:0-3958 GCA_036795675.1 Bacteroidales bacterium | reverse complement strand
GCCCGGCTTACTGAAAACAGAAAAGATATAGTACTCAAACTTTTTCTTAACCGGCAGATTATTTCTTTCATTCCCTTCATTCTTTTCATTAATTTCATTAATTTTGTGCCTTTATTAATACAAACTCATAAAGATATAGTTATCATGAATCAGGTGGATACGTTGAATCGTGCGGCGGATAATATCAGGGTATTGTCGGCGGCGATGGTAGAAAAGGCCAAATCGGGTCATCCCGGTGGTGCCATGGGAGGCGCAGACTTCATTAATGTACTGTACAGCAAATTTCTTGTTTACGACCCCGCCAATCCCACTTGGGAAGGACGCGACCGCTTCTTCCTCGATCCCGGGCACATGTCGCCCATGTTGTATTCGGTCTTGGCATTGGCCGGCAAGTTTACCATAGACGATTTGAAGCAATTCCGCCAATGGGGGAGCATTACCCCCGGCCACCCCGAAGTGGATGTCATGCACGGCATCGAGAATACTTCAGGCCCCTTGGGACAAGGCCATACCTATGCCGTGGGCGCAGCTATCGCAGCCAAGTTCTTAGCCGCAAGAACAAGACGGGAACTGACGCAGACCATCTACGCCTACATTTCGGACGGCGGCATTCAGGAAGAGGTGTCGCAAGGCGCCGGCCGCATAGCCGGGCACCTGGGATTGGACAACCTCATCATGTTTTTTGATTCGAACGATATACAGCTATCCACCCGGGTAAACGACGTCTCCTGCGAAGATACCGCTATGAAGTACAAGGCCTGGGGCTGGAAAGTAATAGAGATAGACGGCAACGACGCCGAGGCCATTATTGCGGCGCTAAATGAGGCTAAGGCCGAAAAGAACCGCCCTACGCTAATCATAGGTAATACCCTTATGGCTAAAGGCGCACGCAAGGACGACGGCGCCTCGTACGAAGACAACTACGCTACTCACGGGATGCCCCTGAGCCAAGCCGGAGCCAGCTTCGAGAAGACCATAGAGAACCTGGGCGGCGACCCTGCCGATCCTTTCCAACTCTTCCCCGAAGCGGCTATATTATATAAGGAGAGAAATGAAGAATTAAAACAGATAGTAGGCGAACTCAACAAGAGACAAGCCGAATGGGAAAAGGCTGACCCCGAACAAGCCGCTAAACTGAAGTTTTGGCTTTCGGGTGCAACTCCCGCCATCGATTGGGCAGCTATCGGGCAAAAGCCCAACCAGGCGACCCGCGCCGCATCGGCTACGGTGCTGGGCGTACTCGCCAAGCAAGTAGAGAATATGATTGTCTGCTCAGCCGATTTATCCAACTCCGACAAGACCGACGGTTTCCTCAAGCAAACCCAAGCCATGACTAAAGACGACTTCTCGGGAGCCTTCCTGCAAGCCGGCGTTTGCGAGTTGACTATGGCCTGCCTTTGCAACGGAATGGCGCTTTACGGTGGTGTGATTGCCGCCTGCGGAACCTTCTTTGTCTTCTCCGATTACATGAAGCCCGCCATCCGCATGGCCGCCTTGATGGAACTTCCGGTGAAGTTTATCTGGACGCACGATGCCTTCCGCGTAGGCGAAGACGGCCCCACCCACGAACCCGTAGAGCAGGAAGCTCAGATACGCCTCATGGAGAAACTGAAGAACCACAAAGGCCATAACTCCATGCTGGTTTTGCGTCCCGCCGACGTACACGAGACCACTGTGGCCTGGAAGTTGGCGATGGAAAATACGCACACCCCCACCGGCCTTATCTTATCGCGCCAGAATATCAACGACCTGCCTACTAATGATAATCGTTATCAAGATGCACTAAAAGCCCAACAAGGCGCTTATGTGGTGGAGTGCGACGGCTATGCCGACATTATCCTACTGGCCTCGGGTTCGGAAGTATCTACCTTGGTAGAAGGCGCCGCCCTATTGAGGAAAGACGGAGTGAAGGTGCGCATCGTATCGGTGCCGTCCGAAGGGCTGTTTCGCAATCAATCGCAAGAATATCAAGACTCGATAATCATCCCCGGCAAGAAAGTGTTCGGACTTACCGCCGGCCTGCCCGTTACCCTGCAAGAGCTGGTGGGTGGCAACGGCAAGGTGTGGGGACTGGAGTCCTTCGGCTTCAGCGCACCTTACAAAGTATTGGACGAGAAGTTGGGATTTACCGCAGAGAACGTATATAAACAAGTAAAAGCAATATTATAATGGAAAAACGGATAATAGGCCTCGCATCCGACCACGCCGGTTACGAGATGAAGGAATTTATACGTATCTACTTAGACAAAAAAGAGATACCTTATATAGACTACGGTACGTATACCACCGAAAGCGTTAATTACGCCGAGTACGGACACAAGTTGGCCGAGGCGATAGAGAAGAACGAAGTCCAGGTAGGCATAGGCGTTTGCGGAAGCGGAAACGGCATCAACATGACCTTGAACAAGCATGCCATCATCCGCTCAGCATTGTGCTGGGACGAAGAAATTGCCTGCCTTGCCCGCACCCATAACGACGCCAACGTATTGGCCTTGCCCGGCCGCTTCCTCTCGATGGATGTGGTACAGAAGATTGTCAATATCTTCCTCGAAACCCCTTTTGAAGGCGGCAGGCACGAAGCACGCATCAATACGATACCTATAGAAGTGAAGAACTAAGAGTGAAGAGTTAAGAACTAAGAGGTAGAAAATAGAAAAAGTTTTGCGCAATAGTTCACTCAACTGTTGCGCAAAAGTTATATATAGTATTGCGCAATACTTTACCTGAGTGTTGCGCAATAGTTGTGTTAAAAAGTCTCCTTTCTTTGTTTTTTGTCATACTAATATCTTACCTTTGAAATCAGTTAACAGTAAACGCTAAACATTAAACACTAAACGTTGTACTATTATGTCTATTTTATACAAAATACAGGAGCGCGAGAGCAGTTTTGCCCAAGGGCGGGCAAGACGCTATTACCTGATTGCGAAAAGCACAGGACGAATCGGGCAAGACGATTTGATTGAATATATGGTGAAAAACGCTTCGCTCACCCCGCCCGAAGCCGCCTCGGCCTTGTATTACCTTTTCGAAGCTATTCCGCATTTTCTTAAACTCGGCAAGATTATTGACTTGGGCGATTTGGGCAATATTAAAGCCACCATTCGCAGCGAGGGAAGCGATAGCGAAAAAGAGGCCACCCTACACAAAGTAAAAGAGATTTATCCGCACTTCACACCAAGTAAAAAGTTGAAAGAAGCCATGCAGCAAACCCCGCTGGAGAAAGCCGAAGCCATAGAAGAAACGGAAACCCCACCCTACATCCGCCGGATGGCTAAAATAAAAAGAGAACAAGAGATTGAACTGAACCAAAAGAAAGAAATCGCCCGCAAAGCGCTGCAAGAAGGGCTGCCCGTAGAAATCATCGCCAAACTAACCGGCTTGAGCGAGGAGCAGTTGTCAGTTATCGGTGAACAGTGAACAGAGAGCAGAGAGCTTGTGTTCAAAAGAAGTTCATTTGCAAAAAAGAGATAAAATACTGACATTTGTATCATGAAAAGGTTCATTGCATTTTTACTTATTTTCTTCATGCTGACAATTCCCTTTTCCCAATCGCTTTCTGCGCAAGAAAGCCATTTGGAAAAGCTGGTAGAGAATTACCTTTTACTGAATACCGAGCCTGAAAAAGCCTTTGAGGAAGCAGCGATAATCGAAAAAGAGGCCATAAGAACCAATGAAAAAGAAGCCGAACTATGGGCGATAAGCACCAAATGCACCTATTATAAAATGAATAATGATTTTGAGAACATGATGACCTCTTCAAAATCATTGTTGAAAAAAGCAACAGATTATGGGATGCCAACCTATCAGGTCATGGCAAAGATCGATTTGTTTTATGTGTACATGTCCAACAATCTTCCTCAGGATGCATTGCAACAGTTGAGCGAAGGATCGAAAATAATAAAAAATGTGAAAGAGGCAGACGATTTAAATGCTATCGTCAAATCTGATCTTTACCTGG
>DAIREI010000213.1:0-3977 GCA_036795675.1 Bacteroidales bacterium | reverse complement strand
TGAATGTCTCTTTTAGTCCCATAATAATATAAGATTTGTTTAATCCCGGTTCGAGAAGTATTTCATAAACTGCACCCGTTCGTATTGCGTCGGGTCTTCTGTCCGGTCGTAGTTGAGTTTGCCCCTAAAGGCCTCAATAGAATCGTATTGCATCGTATTCATCCATTCTGTCATGGTGCGCTTCATCTGGCCGATAATCTCGTATCCATGCTGATATACCGTACTGCATATCTCCACAGCCGATGCGCCCGACAAGATACACTTAACAATGTCTTCCCACTCATGAATGCCGGTGGATGAGGCAATGGAGGCTTTGGGCAACTTGCCTGTAACGATTCCTGTCCAGCGCAGCGTGTCGCTTATCTCGTTGGGCGAACTGAACACATGCCCCGAGCTTATGCTGAATTTATGAATATCGATGTCGGGCTGATAGAAGCGGTTGAAGAGCACTACTCCCGCCGCTCCGGCTTTGAAGAGGTCATCGACCAATCGCACCAAGCGGCTGCAATACTTGCTCACTTTTACAATAATGGGGATGTCGACAATTTCTACCACCTTGCGGGTAATCTGCACATAGGCCTCTTCCAGGCTCACGGTGTTGTCCTCCAAGCCGGTATCCAAGTAAAAGAGGTTGAGTTCCAATGCGTCGGCGCCAGCAATGGCTATTTGCCGGGCAAAGTCGGTCCACGAGTCGGCAGTATGGCAGTTGATACTGGCAATAACCGGAATACGGCAGCGCTTTTTAGTCTCCCGTATCAAATCGAGGTAAGTGTTCACCTCGTTATTTTTGAAGTAGTTATTAATATAATCCACCGCTTCGGGATGCGATTCTTGCTTCAGCATCTCGTACGATTCGTTGGATATTTGTTCTTCAAACAACGACTTCAACACTACGGCGCCTGCTCCGGCTTTCTCCAGTTCTTTGTTCTTTGCGGCAGTATTGGTCAAGCCCGAACTTCCGATAATAATCGGGTTACGCAATTGAAGTCCGGCAAAGTTTGTCTTTAGTATGTGCTTCATAATCTATTGTCTTGTTCCAAAGATTTTACTCCCTACTCTCACACAATTACTTCCCTCTTCCACGGCAATGAGGTAATCGTCGCTCATGCCCATCGACAAGCAGCTCAGCCCCTCCTGTTTACGGTAAAAGTCGGCCAACCTCCTAAACTCCTTCCTTATCTGCTCTTCGTCGTCGGTGAAAGTAGCCATCCCCATCACTCCTTGAATATGTATGTGGGGCAGTTCGCCCGGCAAGCTGCTCTTTAGCAATTGTTCTGCCTCCTTATAAGAGAAGCCGAACTTCTGCTCTTCTTGCGCGATGTGTATTTGTAGCAGCACATTGATAACGCGGCCGAACTTGGCGGCTTCCTTGTTTATCTCCCTCAATAGCTTTTCGCTGTCTACGCTTTGTATGGTATCTACGAATGGGGCGATGTACTTTACTTTATTAGCTTGCAAGTGTCCGATGAAATGCCATTCGATGTCTTTGGGCAGTTCGTTGTATTTCGGTACCAGCTCTTGCGCCCGGCTCTCTCCAAAAAGGCGGTGTCCCGCATCGTAAGCCTCCTTGATGTAAGAAGCCGGATGAAGTTTCGACACCGCTACCAGCCTCACCCCGCTGGGCAGGCTTTGCTTTATCTTTTCGAGCCGTTCCGCTATACTCATGCTTCGTTGCTTTCTTTCTTCTCTTTATTATCTTTCGGAGCGAAGGGGAATACATCCATGATGAGAGTTTCCGTTACCGAGGCCATTACATAGTCGGCCATACTGCCTTTCATGCCCTCTTCCAATACAGCAATGGCCTCTTTTATGTCCGAGGCCTGGGCCAGCATTTGCACGGCGGTTTTCTTCTCTGCCCCGCTCTTTTCGTCTAAAGTGATGAAAAACACTTTTATCTTGTAGTAACGGTCGCCTGCATCGTTGAAGAAGAGTTCGTTAATCCGTGCGCGCTTAATATCGGTCACAGTAAATTCGCCGCTGATGTAGGGCTTCATCTCTTCAATAATACGCGCTTCTGCTTCGGTGAAAGACAGGGCATCAACCAAGTAAGGCTCTGTTACCTTCTTTTGCATACCGTTCTCCATTACTTTCTCGTACGAGATTTTACATTCAAACCAATTCATGTTTTCTTGAATTATGAGTTATGAATTAATACTTAATTTTATTCTCTTTGTCGTTCCAAACCTTAAAGGCTTCTATCGCCTCGTCGCGCATCATCCTCACTACGGGAATGGAACGCTGGTCTTCGGGCAATGCCAATTGTTGGTAAATAAACGAATCGTCAAATCCCGCCCATTTGGCATCGTCTTTGGTATTGGCATAGTAGAGTTTATCGATGCGCGCCCAATAGATGGCCGAGAGACACATGGGGCAAGGCTCGCACGAACTGTATATTTCGCAACCCGCCAAGTTGAAGGTTCCCAACGTCTTGGCGGCCTCTCTTATGGCGGTTACTTCGGCGTGGGCGGTGGGGTCGTTCTTTTGCGTTACTTCGTTCGCCCCGGCGACTACCTCTTTTCCATCTTTCAATATCACTGCTCCAAAGGGGCCTCCGCCCCTTCCTATGCTTTCCTGCG
The DNA here is from genome assembly GCA_036795675.1 of Bacteroidales bacterium. Lineage (GTDB taxonomy): Bacteria > Bacteroidota > Bacteroidia > Bacteroidales > Azobacteroidaceae > Azobacteroides. The sequence continues at coordinate 1,401 of DAIREI010000213.1, read as the reverse complement.
AAAGCCTGATGGCTTTGCGCATGGCTTCAATTTTATATTTTTCCATTGTTTATTTTATCGATGTAATCGAGGATTTCTTCCTTTCCCTGCCGGGTTTCAGACGAAGTGATAAAGACGGGGGGAAGGTTTTCCCAACTCTCGAGCAATTTTTCTTTATAGGCGTTTATGTTTTCCGCCAGCTTCGACTTCGATAGCTTGTCGGCCTTGGTAAACACGATAGAAAACGGGATACCCGCTTCGCCCAGGTGTTCGATAAAGTCGAGGTCTATCTGTTGCGGTTCGTGCCGGCAGTCGAGCAACAAGAAAAGATTGGTCAAGGCCAGCCGTTTACCCAAGTAGGCATCGATGATCTTCTGTATGTTTTGCCTCCCCTGCTTGCCGCGCTGGGCATAGCCATAGCCGGGCAAGTCGACCAAGTACCACTCGTCGTTGATAATAAAATGATTGATCAGTTGGGTTTTACCGGGCTTGGAAGAGGTCAAAGCCAGCCCCTTCCTATTGGTAAGCATATTAATTAACGATGACTTTCCCACGTTCGACCGTCCGATAAAAGCGTACTCGGGCAGGCCGGTGTTGGGGCATTTTACGGGATCTGTATTGCTTACAACAAATTCGGCTTTCTTTATAATCATTGTTCGGGCTTCTTTAAATGTATATCGGGACAGCAAAGTTAGTAATTTTTTCTACATTCGCGCCAATCAATAACCGATAAGCGGCAAAAAGTTTATGCGGCCCTTTTTTCTCTTAATTACTTTTGATTTCTCCAATTCTTTTTATTAATTTTGCAATCTAATAGCTGATAGCTTTGTCATCCCGTGCTCGAGTGTGATGAGATTGCGGGTCAAGTCCGCAATGACAATTCGCGCTTCGTGCAACTCTTAGTTTTTCGCTCTTATTTCTTAGTTCAAAAGGTTGTACACCCTTCAACTCCGACACTGTAGACCCTCGAACGCCGACACTGTACACCCTCTAACATCAAGGGTCTATACCTTTCAAGTCCCCTTCCCTATTTTGGCTGCCCGGTAAGCCTATCTTCGCCTTTCTTTGAAACAGGTTTGCTTTTTGACCTGAAATCACTCTTCCTCTTTGAGTTTTGAGAGGGATTGCCTACCTTTACGGTGGCAAAGTTTTATAAAATACACCATAAATAGAAAATCTCGATATATGCCTGTTATAGAAGCAATCAAACGTCGCAAGTCGGTGCGCACATTTTCGGATCAACCGATAGCTCCTGAAACCAAGGAAGATATCACCCGCTTCATTAACGGATTGGAAGTCCCTTTCGGGGCAAAAGTCAGGATACGGCTGATAAGCTCCCAGAAATATGCAGTTTCATGGGTGGAAAGCCGATGAGCATCGGAAGTAAAAAATATGAAATCCGGCAGGCTAACGAAGAGGATT
>DAIREI010000212.1:0-3977 GCA_036795675.1 Bacteroidales bacterium | reverse complement strand
TTACTTATCTCTTCACTTTCCTCCTTAGCAGGGGCCGGTGGAGGTGTCGGCCTTCTGCCACCTCCGCCAAACGACAACGACTTCTTCACGCTTTGAAACAACTCGTTAAACGTCTTTTCGCTGCGTTTATATACTATCCCTACCCCTTGGGTGTAAGGCGCTTTCTCGAAGTAATCGGTGTTTGTTATATGAAAAGCCTTGAGCACCACGTTGCCCGTAGGCGTGAGTTTATACTCGATGGTAAAGTCGCCGGTGAAGTCGTTCCGGGCATTGGCATCGGCATGATAGCCCAAGGTGCTGGTCACCGTAAGGCGGTTGTTGAGCAGGTTGGTAGAAATGTTTACGTCCATCTCGTCGAAGTTTCCGTCGGTAGAATTCACATTGGTATCGATAGACCAGTTATCGGCCAGGATATTGGAGAATACGGCGTTCAGTCCGGCCGATATACCGCTCGACAGCAAGTTATCCATCACATCGCTTCCGCCCGAGTTGTCCATAAAGTTGCCCAAGGCCAGGAGGTAGGCAAACTGCACAATCTTATCGTTATCGGTATAAAGTACATTGCCGAAAAGCCGTTGAATGTCGTCCGATTCGTCGGGCAACTCAATATCATACACAATGTCCATATTGTCCATCTTATCCAAGCTGCCCTTCACCGATACCAAACACACTACCGGTACACGGGTGCTTCCCCCCATCAGGGTTTCGAAACCCTGATCGAGGTTGGCTAAGTCGGCCCTTAAATTATATAAGGCGGTCACGTCGAACTGGGTAGCCAGCGGGTCGCCCCGGAAGGCGAGCTTCCCTCCTTCCTGTACCTGAAAAGTCTTCTTGGTAACATTGGCGATAGAAAGTGTTGCCGTTCCAGACTTAACCGTATAGTCGCCCACGATATTCATCCACGAGGAAGAGAGGTCGTACTCAAAGCGGATATTGCCCGATCCGTTTACCCGGCCGTAGTCGCCGGTAGCCGGGTTGTACACAGCGCCCATAGTCATGCTTTCATACAGGGTCATAGCTATATTGATACGCATCGGAAAGGAAAACTCCGTACGCTCCAACCTTTCGGTCTCTTCGGCCAGTTCATCCAGGTTTACCCCTTCTGAATTGACGAAAGTAATGCTGGTATGGCGCCGTGCGGTAGTACCTGCCGAGGTGGGGATATTGACCATGATAGACGAGTTGGCCGAGGGGGATATATCACCGCTCAACAGCCATTCCTTATTACTTTCGGTAATGGAGAGCCGCCCGTTCAGCTTCAGGTTGCCATAGAACATGCTGTCGGTCTGCTGCATATTATTCATCACCATAAAGTCGTTCATAAATAAGGAGATATTCGGAACAAAGTTGGTGAAGTTTTTATACTTGATATTCCCCCGGGCAGTAAGCGTCTTCTCGTTCTCGTCAAACAGGCGGAAGCGATTGATCGATACTTCTTCGGGGGTGATGAAAATAGAGTCGCTGGTAGTGTAGAGCGTATTCAGCATGCTTACGCCTATCTTGGCTTTGTCGAAATAAGCATATCCGTTCACCACGGGATTGCTGAGCGTCCCCTCGGCCTTAATATCGGCATTGAAGCTGCCGGCAAGGCCGTAAAGTTGGTTACCCACCATGTTTTGCAACCAATCGAGGTGAATGTCGCGTATCTTGGCATTGAGCGTCAACGAGTCTTGTTCCGGGCGGTAAAGGCCGGTAATAAGCGATTGCTCGTGCTGTTCATGATCGAGCGTAGCACGCAACACAATTCCTTTGCGTTCGGTACTATATACGGTGCTTACACGAAGGTCTCCAATATCGTTTTCGGCAAATACAATGTCGTTTACGGCAAAGTTGCGGGTCAGCACTACGGGAGTAGTAAGTAATCGTTTGGCTACCACTTGTCCGTTGGCTTCGCCCGATATGGGGACGTCTGTGGTCTTCATTGCCCCAAGCAAAGTCCCTATCTGGAAGCGCGATATATCCAATGTAATACTATCTTCGGGGATAGTAGATACTATACCGTTTACCTTTATATACTCGTTCTCGCCATGGTCGATAGTGAAATCGTTGACGGTATATCGCTTCTCGCGCACTTCTACCGACGACTCGCGCAAATCGAAGTAAGTATCGTTCACCACAATCACCGAAGGGTTGATCTTGATGTCCATATCGGGGATGCCGCCCCTTACCGGGATAAGGGCTATTTCGGCATCAAGGCTCCCGTCTACGTCGTAGAGTTTCGATTTATTGTCTACGTTGAGGATCAGCGAGAGGTTGTTGTCGCGATTGGAGGCCAACATACTCATCTGAAGCGTATCGGCTTCGAAGTATTGAGTATAGGCGCTGAGCAATAGCTCCAGGTTCTCGTCGCGATTGGTAAATTGGCCCATAAAAACGGCCGAGTCGGGTATCTCGCCGAATTGTAATATCTCGCCCAGGGCGTTGGCCTCGCGCACATCGAAGCGGAATTTCAAGTCTTGGGCAAAAGTGTCTTTCAAGCGTGGATTGGGTTTTACGTCTTCAAAAAGAACGGGGAAGGCCTCTACAATAGCCTCTTTCAGCCCGGCAAAGGTAAAGGCGCCCGAGGCATTGCCCTTTATCAAGCGGGAGGATATATCCAATTCTTTCTCGTGCTGTTCATTGGCCATATAAGCGATACGCAGGCGCGGCTCGAAGAAAGAGCCTTTGTCTGAAGTGAGGTTAAGGCTATCTATGCCGAAGTCTACATTCATCCGTTCGGGGTTGAAGCCCTCTATGCGCCCTTTGATTGTAGAGGTGAGGTACACATCCTTAAAGCCGGGTAGGAAGTTGAGGGTATCGATATACACCGAGTCCATCCTCACCTGTACGCCCACGTAGGGATTTCGTTTGCCTATATTGGCGCGGGCGGTAATATCGGCGGGTATATTGGCGTCTTCGCTATGCACATAAAGCGAGAGGCTGTCGCCCTGCATCGACCCCTTGGCATAGATATTATTATAGGTATAGCGGTTGTAGTCGAATCGGCTGATATTGAGGTCGCCCGCCACGTTCAGCACCCCCGAGGCCGCCATCCCTCCCTGCGCTTTCAGGTGTAGAGAAGCTTGCCCGAATACGCTATCTTGCAGCAGGGTCTCGATATCGAAGTTTTTCATGCCCAGGTCGGCATCGAAATGGGCGGCTCCCGTATCGGCGATGTAACCTCCCGAGCCGTTCAGGTTGAGCGACCCCCTGCCGGTGTGGGCATCGAGATTTACTTTCATATTGGGCAACGAACCCGTAAGTTTCCCTTTCAGGTCGATATTTCCGGTATTAACGAGAAGCGTTATCGGTTCATTGTCCGATAGGAAATAAAGCACTTCGTCTATAGCATTAGATGTGATGGAGAAGGTTTTGATATTCAATGAGAACATTGATTTGTCCCAATGATTTATATCTTTCATGAAAGCCTCGGTATTCAGTTTAATGCCCTTACCGTAAGAGGCAGTAAGCCGGCCGATATTCACTTCGGGTAAGGTACCCGATACTTCCCCTTCCAACACCAAATCGTCCTTCAGTTTTTTTAGCGGAAGATAAAACATCGTCAGGTCTTTGGGGGCGATGGAATTCTGGCCCAATTGAAGCTGGAAAGAGCCTTTGTCCATCAGCTCGCTCAGCTTTCCGCCCGAATAGTCTACCCATGCCCGGGGGATAGAGAGTTGGGAATTGGGCAGGCGAACAACGAAGTCGTCGAGCATGATGCGTTTGTTTTTCGATTTCAGCTTCACTCCCATCTCCTCTACTACCAGCCCGCTTCGTTCCTTCAAACTTAAATTGCTCAACCGGGCATCGAGTTTTTCTATGTCGATCGACGATAAGTCTACCTCGGCGTTTACGTCGTAGAGTCGGATATGATTAAAGTCGAAGACGTCGGCATAGCCTTCGGGTTCAGACAAGATGTCGTAATTGATACGCCCGTTCTTTATCTTAACATCGTGAATCTGTATCACCATCGAGCTGGTGGACGTAGTATCCGGCTC
>DAIREI010000211.1:0-4014 GCA_036795675.1 Bacteroidales bacterium | reverse complement strand
GATTCCTGCGAAATACAACCGGGGTACTTTTCCAGATACCGATTGCGCCCCTATGCCTGCTATGGTACGGCTACTTCCTATCAAATCACTGGAGATACGTTAAGGTTATATAACCTGAAAACGGAGCAGTGGGAGAATAATATCATTCGCTTTCTCTCGCCGGACACCATGAGTATATGTTATGAACGTATTCCTGAAGAAGTAGATAGCCTCTACTTCTATACAATCGAATATGTCCGACGAGATACTGCTTTGAAAAGTCCGGAGTTCGACCGCTTGATAATTTCTTTTGAAGAAAGAGCGGGGTTGTCTTCCAAAGTTATTTTGTTGAATAATAAAGGGGAATTATTGTACTTTGGCTGGCCTTTTAACAATAAGTATGAAGGTTATTATGTATCAGATCAGGGGGAGAAAGCATTCCAGCGAATCTGCCGTTTATTCCGGCAGGAAGACTTTTCCAATATCCCAATTGATACTATACCTTTATTTTCGGAAGCGCATGATGGTAATCGTGGGGAAATCATTTTCACATTAATACAAAATGAGACAGAAATAACTACACGAACAATATTTTATGATGACAAATATTTAGAACGACTTAAATTGTATTCTCCCGGATTTGAAAACACACTATTGCAAGCACTATTTTTAGAACAGCAAATGCCGATAGCCCCTTTGGATAGTTCGAAGTATATCGCTGAGTGGATGCCGGAATATTTTCTTGAGTTTAATTTTGCAAAAAACGACAAACAAATATCCTTGAGTAATCATCAAAGTTTTTATTTATTGTCATTATTGATTGGAGCGGAGAATATCAATGCAGATTTCACTCCCAGATACACTATAAATAATGACGTGCAATCAGACGGCCGCTACTATCGCTTCAAAAACAAAGAAGGCAAGTGGATAACTTTGGATATCGGCTTTAACTTTATTGAGAAGAACAATCTGGAATCGCGGTTCAGATGAAAAATAGCATTCTACTTTTATACCTATCATTATTTATTATTCCTTCTCTTTTTTCTTGCGGGAAAAAGGATCATCAAACAAGAGAGCATTGGAGAATAAATAAACTAATGTCGGATAGTATTAATAATTATTGTCCTATGCAAATTGGCAATAATGTAATTTTTTTCGAAATGATTGCTTAAAACTGCAAGCAATAATTTTATCCCGTTCTCTCTCATTTTTATTTCCATATCTTCTTCCTTTTTCGTAAGTTTGCAAACAAAATCATATCAACCGTGAAGAAGACTACCCTATTATTTCTGCTTTGGGCGCTTATCGTCCCTTTCACCCTATCGGCACAAGACAAGGCCACACCGCGTAAAGGAGAGGGGATCATTGCATTTCTGGAAAGAAACAACCGCGACTTCGGGCGCGACTACCAGGCATTTAAGGAGCTGAACAAAGGCAAATTCGACAAGAACGGCAACCTGATGCTGGGCGTTGAGTATAAGCTACCGCCCACCGACGGAAGCAAGCCGGCTGGTAAGCCTGCATCTACCAAGGGAGAAAAGAAAAAGGAACCGCTCTTTGGGAAAAAATATGAAGACTATACCGTTGAAACAAACAAACTGAAAGGGGCGACTTATTTTATAGTGGCAGGGCACGGCGGCCCCGATTGCGGAACCACTGCCAACGTGGAGGGGCACGTACTACACGAAGACGAATATAATTACGACGTTGCTCTTCGCCTGGCACGCTGCCTTTTGCAGGAGGGAGCTACCGTACACATTATCATTCAAGACAAGAATGACGGTATCCGCGATGATCGATTCCTGAAAAACAGCAACACAGAGACCTGTATGGGCAAGGCTATCCCTCTTAATCAGAAAGAACGGCTGCAACAGCGATCGGACAAAATTACTGAACTAAGTAAAAAGTCGAAAGATACCTATCAACGATCCATATTCGTTCACATTGATTATCGCGACAATGAGAAAACACAGTTAGATCCTTATGTTTTCTACCATAAGAAATGCATTGATGGTAAAAAGTTGGCAGAGAATATCCGGGCAATGATGGAGAAAAAATACGAAGAGGTACAAAAAGGCCGGGGATACAATGGCTCTATTATAGAGAAAGACTTACATGTACTAAGAAATACCGAGGTGCCGGGCGCCTATGTAGAGCTGGGCAACATGATGAATAAATTAGACCAACAGCGCATCATCGTTCCCGGCAATCGCCAAGCCTTAGCTAAATGGATTACATTGGCGTTAATTAAAGATTTTGAAGATTCTAAGAAGGAAGAGAAGAAGAAATAGTGATCAGTTAGCAGTTATCAGTAATTATTACATTATCCAAAAGAATTATCCGCGGCAATCCGTCCAATCCGTGTTTATCTGTGTGCCATTGGCGAAGCATAGGATCTCCCCGTTATGCGCGGAATGACAATAAACATTAAACACTTGGCATTTTTCAACTATAATTCGTACTTTTGCAGTTCAATTACTGATAGGAATATGTCGATAGATAACACTGATAAGGATACGAACAAGAAAAGCCTCAATTTTATTGAACAAATAGTTGAAAACGACTTAGCCGAAGGAAAGAACAACGGCCGCATACAAACGCGCTTTCCGCCCGAACCCAACGGCTACCTGCATATTGGCCACGCCAAAGCTATTTGCATCGATTTCGGTATTGCCGCTAACTACGGCGGCGTATGCAACCTTCGCTTCGACGATACCAACCCCAGCAAGGAAGACGTGGAATACGTCGACTCAATAATGGAAGACATCCGTTGGCTGGGCTATGAGTGGAAAGATGTGTACTACGCTTCGGATTACTTCCAACAGTTGTGGGACTTTGCTGTTGCGCTGATAAAGGAAGGCAAGGCTTATATCGACGAACAATCGTCGGAAGAGATTGCCCGCCAGAAGGGTACTCCTACACAGGCAGGTACTGAATCGCCCTATCGCAACCGACCCCTTGAGGAGAGCCTCGCTTTGTTTGAAAAGATGAGCCAGGGCGAAATCCCCGAAGGCGCTATGGTTCTGCGTGCTAAGATAGACATAGCATCGCCCAACATGCACTTCCGCGACCCGATTATCTATCGGGTTATCAATACCCCCCACCACCGCACGGGAACAACCTGGAAGGTCTACCCCATGTACGACTTTGCCCATGGCGAGAGCGACTACTTCGAGGGTGTCACCCACTCTATCTGCACATTGGAGTTTGAAGTGCACCGCCCGCTCTACGACCTCTTTGTCGATTGGTTGAAAGCAGATCGCCTCCAAGACGGCAACTACCGCCCCCGGCAAATCGAGTTCAACCGCCTCAATCTCACCTACACCATGATGAGCAAGCGCAAATTGTTGCAATTGGTTCAGGAGGGCTTGGTAAACGGTTGGGACGACCCCCGCATGCCTACCCTTACCGGGCTGCGCCGCAGAGGCTACACTCCTTCAGCCATTCATAACTTTATCGATAAAATAGGTTACACCAAATACGACGGCATTATCGACGTGGCTTTGCTCGAACACTCCATTCGCGAAGACCTCAACGCCACCGCTAAGCGGGTATCGGCCGTTATCGATCCCGTTAAATTGATTATCACCAACTATCCCGAAGGACAGGTGGAGATGATGGAGGCCGTGAACAACCCCGAAGACGAAAGCATGGGAAACCACGAGATTGCTTTCGCACGCGAACTTTACATCGAGCGGGAAGACTTTATGGAAGATGCTCCCAAGAAGTTCTTCCGTATGACGTCGGGGCAGGAAGTACGCCTGAAGAATGCTTATATAGTGAAATGCACCGGTGCGAAGAAAGATGCCGAAGGTAATATAGAAGAGATATACGCCGAGTACGACCCGCAAACCAAGAGCGGCATGCCCGAAAGCAACCGCAAGGTGAAAGGGACGCTGCACTGGGTGTCGGCCAATCACAGTTTGCCGGCCGAAGTGCGCCTTTACGACAGACTCTTCTCGGTAGAAAATCCGGCCGATGAGAAAGAACAGGATTTCCGCGAACTGCTCAACCCCGATTCGTTGGTAGTGAAAC
>DAIREI010000210.1:0-4032 GCA_036795675.1 Bacteroidales bacterium | reverse complement strand
AGTTTTTTGTATCTTTGCGGCGCAAAATGGAAATCAATCAAGACAATATCATAAAGCAACTCGATACGCCGGTCTTTAAGATCGTATCGGAAACGGCAGACAGTTTGGGTTTAGAAACTTATGTTGTGGGCGGATATGTACGCGACTTGCTGCTCAACCGTCCGTCGAAAGACATCGATGTAGTGTGTGTAGGCAGCGGTATCGACTTGGCTCAAGAGGTGGCTAAGCGCTTGGGCAAGAAGGCGCAGTATGCTTTCTTCAAGAACTTCGGCACGGCTCAGGTTAAGTATAAGGATACCGAGATAGAGTTTGTGGGGGCACGCAAGGAGTCGTACAACCGCGATTCGCGCAACCCCATCGTAGAGGAAGGCACCCTGCAGGAAGATCAGGACAGGCGCGACTTCACTATCAATGCCATGGCGATATGCCTGAACAAGGAACACTTCGGCGAACTTATCGATCCTTTTGATGGATTGTACGATCTGGAAGATTGCCGGATAAAGACGCCGCTCGACCCCGATATCACCTTCAGCGACGACCCTTTGCGTATGCTTCGCGCCGTTCGCTTTGCTTCGCAATTGGGCTTTTTTATCGACCCCGATACTTTCGACGCCATCGAGCGTAATAAGAACCGCATCGAGATTGTATCGAAAGAACGGATAGTAGACGAGCTGAACAAGATTGTGCTGTCGCCCAGGCCCTCGGTTGGCTTCGAATTGCTGGAACAAACGGGCTTGCTCGAACTCATCCTCCCCGAACTAACCGCCTTGAAAGGCGTGGAGACCAAAGTAGGCATCGGGCATAAAGACAACTTCAGCCACACCCTGAAGGTGCTGGACAACTTAGCCAAACATACCGACAACCTGTGGTTGCGCTGGGCGGCTCTGCTGCACGACATAGGCAAACCCCGCAGCAAACGCTTCGACCCCAAGCTGGGCTGGACCTTTCATGCGCACGAATACCTGGGGATGAAAATGCTGAAAGGCATCTTTAAGCGGATGAAGTTCCCTATTCACGACAAGCTGAAGTATGTAGAGAAATTGGTGTCGCTGCACATGCGCCCCATTGTTTTGGCCGACGATGAAGTAACCGACTCGGCCGTACGCCGTTTGTTGTTCGAGGCAGGCGATGATATAGACGACCTGATGTTGCTTTGCGAAGCCGACATCACCTCGAAAAACCCCGAGAAAGTAAGGAAGTTCCTCAACAACTTCCGCCTGGTAAGAAGCAAACTGAAAGAAATAGAGGAGAAAGACCGCGTGCGCAACTTCCAACCCCCGATAGACGGCACGGAGATTATGGAGCTGTTCAACCTGCCGCCGGGCAGGGAAGTGGGCGAACTGAAGAGCGCCATCAAAGACGCCATCCTCGACGGCATCATCCCCAACGAATACGATGCAGCCTATCAATACCTAATGAAATTGGCCGAAGAGAAAGGGATAAAAGTGAAGAACTAAGAGCGAAGAGTGAAGAATGTAGGTAAATCATTCATCATTTATAATTAATAATTAATAATTCTTTCATATCTTTGCCACCCAATATCTATTCTTATGTGCAGTACACGCCTTGCCATCAGCAAACCCTGGTAATCTTTCATTGATTACATACCGGTGTTTTTAACTCGTCCGACATTTCTGTATCGGCACGATAATTATTTCTTTATTAATACCTTCACATAAATATGAATAACTGGAAAAGAACATTCTATATCATCTGGTCGGGGCAGTTTCTCTCTATACTCACCAGTACCATTGTCAACTTCGCCATAATCCTATGGTTGAGCCTCGAGACCGGTTCGGCCGAGATGCTGGCCTGGGCCGCCATTGCCGGTATGCTGCCGCAAGCCCTGTTAGGCCCTGTTACAGGCGTGTTTATCGACCGGTGGAACCGCAAACGCGTAATGATACTCGCCGACAGCTTTATCGCTTTTTGCACCCTGATGCTGGCCGTACTCTTCTTTATGGGCATAAACGAGTATTGGCACATCTTTGTGCTGCTGGCCATGCGCTCGGTAGGCTCGGCCTTTCACTCGCCCGCCATGCAGGCCTCCGTACCCTTGCTGGCTCCTACCGACCAACTGTCGCGGATAGCAGGCATCAATCAAATCATCTATTCCGTCTGCAATATAGCCGGCCCGGCTTTGGGCGCCCTGTGCATTACCTTATGGGATTTGAAGTACGTATTGCTTCTCGACGTGGGCGGAGCCATATTGGCCTGTATCTCTTTACTATTTGTAACGATACCCAACCCCGAGAAGTCGACAGAGAAAGTTAATAATGTCTTGCGCGAGATGAAGGAAGGCGCCATGGCTGTGCTACAGAGCAAAGGCATGAGCCTGCTGTTTCTCTTCTCCATCATCGTTACGTTCTTTCTGATGCCCGTAAGCGTGCTTTTCCCCTTGATGACGATCAATCATTTCGGAGGCGAGGCTTTCGAGGTAAGCCTTATCGAGATAGTATGGGGCGTAGGAGCATTGGTGGGCGGCGCCATCATGGGAGCCAGGGTGTATAGGGTAAATAAAGTAGTGCTGATCAATTGCATGTACCTGCTTATAGGAGCCACCTTTATGTTCTCCGGCCTATTGCCAGAGAGCGGCTTCATCGCCTTTGCCGTGCTCAGTACCATAGCCGGCGTATCAGGCTCGGTGTACAATTCATCCTTTACCGCCATAGTTCAGACCCGGATAGACCCGGCCGTGCTGGGCCGCGTATTCTCGATGTTCTTCACCCTAAGCCTGATACCCTCTATGCTAGGCCTGATAGGTATAGGCTTCTTCGCCGATAACCTGGGGCTTACCACTTCATTTGTCTTGTGCGGCGGCATAATTATCCTAACCGGGGTAATAACCTTTCTTTTTCCGTCGCTAAAGAAAGTGGGTGAAATATAAAGAGGAAGTGAACCGGCATGAATATATCATCCCGATAATAAGAATAAGGCGTACCGATAGAACGAATAGGGCTTGCCGCCCGAAACATTGCCTTTAACACGGTGTTAACCTATGGTTAACACCGTGTTAAGCCTATTCTCTCCGGCAGAAAGAATACACCTTGCGGGCAGTAAACCCTATTGTTTTTTATAGCGAGATATAATGGTCTGATAATAAGCGATAAGCCTTAGCGGCAGGCGGGCAATAAGGGGCCGTTTTATAAGCCGTGGCTTGCTTGTTTACGTGCCTGTTGATGAGCATAACGGCATTAAATGTTAAGCGTTTAATCATTATTAATAGAATATCGGGTAACTATTTCTTAATCGTTTAACAATTAAGGATGAATGTTAAAAACGTGCGCTTCCCTATCAATCGCGATGCGCTTGTATCATCTCCCTGATATTATTATTTAATTGCTCTGCCTCAAGCAGTTCTTCTATAGTGATGTGCATGCGGTATCGCCAGTAGTGGCGCGAGCTGGAGGGAAGATTGATGCGTTCGCCTTCGATATTGGGGTTGCGTAGCTCCCAATCGATGGACAGCCAATCTTGAAAAGGAATGATACAGAAGATGGCCGACGAGGCCAGGTGGTTGCTTATTATTTGCCGGCAGATGTCGGGCGAGGCTTCTTCGGGGGCGTCGCCTTCGCGCTTCAGTATCAGGTTATAATAGAGTTGGGTTCTCTCCTTATTCTCTTTCCACCAGCCCCTTAGTGTAGACATATCGTGCGTAGAGGTGGTGCAGACCGAAAGGTAGGGCAAGTGCTGCAAGAGCGTAAACTCGGCGTACTCCGACTTAGGCATCCGCTCTATCTCGAGGCTAAGAATCTGCAGTTTCTCCATTACTTCGGGCACCGAATGGGGTATCATTCCCAGGTCTTCGCCACAGGCCAGCATATCGGTAGCGTGTACGAGGGGCGTAAGGCGCTTGAGGGCTTCGTCTTTCCAGAAATCGTTTTGCCGGCTGTAGAAATAGTTCCAATAGAGGTAGTCGAAAGCATATTTGTCGCGACCGTCCAGGTCTTGGTAGATGAGCGAACCGCTTGCCGATATACGGGGATGGTAATAATCGGGCCGGTCGGGATCTTCTATAAAGAGCACCTCGTT
>DAIREI010000209.1:0-4036 GCA_036795675.1 Bacteroidales bacterium | reverse complement strand
TCTTTTAACACTATTCAGCCTACTTTCCATAGTTCTCTATGCTAAAGAAGAACCCGTCGTTCTCGAATTGGACGGAGTGACCTTACACGGAGCTTTGCGTGTGCCTGATGCAGACACGAAGATGCCTGTAGCTCTAATAATTGCGGGCTCGGGGCCGACCGACCGCGACGGCAATAATCCGTTGATGATTAACAATTCGTTGAAGATGCTAGCCGAAGGGCTGAATGCCAATGGCATAGCGACCCTCAACTACGACAAGCGGGCCATTGCCGAAAGCGCCATTCCCGATTTGAAAGAAGAGGATTTGAGCTTTGAGGACTATATCAATGATGCAAAGGCTTTGGTCGATTTATTGGACAAAGATCCGCGCTTCTCCGAGATTATTGTCATCGGCCATAGCGAAGGTTCCCTGATTGGGATGGTCACTGCCCTAAACAATCCCAAGGTAGATGCTTTTGTGTCAGTAGCCGGCGCAGCCGTCCCTATTGACGAAATACTGAAAAAGCAAATGAGTGAACAGGCGCCTGAGCTGCTTGAAATGGCTACTCCAATGATTGAACAATTGAAACGGGGTGAACTGATTACTGACGAAATAAACCCGATGCTGATGTCGCTGTTCCGTCCAAGCGTTCAGCCCTACATCATTTCATGGTTCAGATACAATCCCGTCGAAATAATCGGTGAACTGACAATCCCCGTGCTGATTATCAACGGAACTACCGACATTCAGGTCTACGTAGATCAGGCCGAACTGTTGAAGGCCGCCAAACCTGATGCCGAATTGATAATAATCGAGAAAATGAACCATGTGTTGAAAGAGGCCGAAAGCATGGATATGGCTGTGCAACAACCCCTCTATATCAGTCCCGATATCCCGCTATCGGATGCGCTTGTCACGGCAATCGTCAATTGGCTACATTACCTCCCCCCAACCCCCTCCCAAGGAGGGGGAGCTAAGCTATGCAATGCTGTACGGACGAATGATTATTCGCCCCCTACGAAGAACGAATACTCCCCCTCTTTGGGAGGGGGCAGGGGGGAGGTGTAATCATGAAGATTCTTGATGCTGCTCAGTTACGCGAACTCGATAACTACACTATCGAGCATGAACCTGTTTCGTCTATCGACTTGATGGAGCGGGCCTCGGGATCTTTTGCCCGTGCTTTTACGGCGCACTATCCGCCGGGGCGCACCGTGCATATATTTGCAGGGCCGGGCAATAATGGAGGCGATGCATTGGCCGTTGCCCGGATGCTTTTCACTCAATGCTATGACGTGAAATGCTATTTGGTGAATCCCCAAGGCAAGCTATCGCCCGATTGCACGACCAACAAAGAGCGCCTGCTTGCATTGCGCGATGTTCCTTTTGTTGAAATAAAAGAAGCGTTACCCGAACTTGCAATTAGCAAGAATGATTTAATTATCGACGGCTTGTTCGGTACGGGCTTAGACCGTCCATTGACCGGTATCTTTGCCGAATTGGTTGAGCGCCTTAACGCTTCGTGGGCGGAGATTGTATCTATCGACCTGCCTTCGGGGACGATACAGGCTGCGCGAACCTTCACTTTCCAATCGCCTAAGCTCTCTTTTTTGCTTCCCGATACAGGCACTAATGCCGGAGCATGGGAAGTGCTAGACATCGGCTTATCGCCCGAAGGGATGAATCAACTCGATACACATTATTATTATACGCAAGAGGAAGACATCATACCCTTAATTCCTAAAAGAGGTAAGTTTTCCTATAAGAACCAATTCGGCCATGCGCTGATTGTGGCGGGCAGCCGCGGCAAAGCCGGAGCAGCCGTACTGAGTGCGAAAGCCTGCTTGCGAAGTGGGGTAGGGCTGGTTACCGCCTTTGTGCCTTCGCGGGTTGACCCTATCGTACAGACGGCGGTGCCTGAAGTCATGACTATCGCCGACCCCAATGATGATCATATTAGCGGTTGTCTCAATTTGTTGCCTTATTCAGCTATCGGCATAGGTCCGGGGCTTGGAATGCACCTCGATACTGCCGATGCGTTGAAAGAAATAATCTTCGAATATAATAAGCCTATAGTATTTGATGCAGACGCATTGAACATTATCAGCAACTATGAGCCTATAATAGACTGCATTCCCACCGGCTCGATACTCACTCCGCATGTAGGTGAGTTTGATAGGCTGGCGGGCGAAAGCGAATCATCTGCCGACAGGCTTCGGAAAGCTCGCGAGATGGCTGCACGGATCAAGTGCATAATTGTACTGAAAGGCGCTTATACGGCTGTATGTGCTCCCGATAGGCGCGTTTACTTCAACTCCACCGGCAATCCTGGTATGGCTACGGCGGGTTCGGGTGATGTGCTCACCGGGATTATTACCGCATTGTTGGCCAAAGGATTGTCTCCACTCGATGCCACCCGCGCAGGCGTGTACCTTCATGGTAAAGCGGGCGACAAAGCAGCCGCAATGCGAGGAGAAGAAAGTCTTATTGCAGGAGATATAATTGATATGCTATGAACCCACTAAGAAGAACCCCCATAGATTGGATAGTTTTAGCATTGACCTTATTATGCTTAATTGCGGCCTTTGTTCCTCTCTTTTATTACAACCGGATAGGAGCCGATGAGGCAATCCCTACACATTATAATATAAAAGGAGAAATTGACGGCTGGAGCAATCGTTCCTTCTTTTGGATTACGCCGTTGATAGCCTTGGCAATGTGTGTGGGGCTTACCGTCTTGGAGCGCTTTTATACCAAATTCAATTTTCCTGTGAGAGTAACGGAAGCCAATGAAGAATCGCTTTATCGACTTGGCGTTCAGCTATTGCGTTGGCTTAATCTTATTGTTGCGGGCATTTTTGCTTATATCAACCTTAACACGCTCTCCATTGCGTTAGGGCACAGCAACGGCATGAATGTTTTTATATTGATGCCGTTAATAGCCGGAATGCTAATCATTGTTCTGCACTTTATGATAAAGATGGCGAGATATAAGTGAACTGAAAACTAAAAGGTAAAAACTAATAGCAGCACTACTGCATACACCGCTATGTTTTCCCCTTAACTAACACAAAATTGACTTGTCGAGTAATTATAGATATGTTTTTTTTGATTTTTAATCTACTTACGTCCGATATTTGCATCGTATTAATGATTAAAAATAATAATTATGAAGAAAAAAACTTACATCAGTTTACTTATCTGTATTTGCTTGAGCGTGTCTGTATTCTCACAGACCATTACGGAAACTATTCGTCAACTACCTTCGACGAAAGTACATGTCACATCCGATTTTGAAAAAGAGAATTATGTGGAACGAACTATTGCTTCGGGAGTGAAAACCTATAGCCCAAAACAGGATTTTGATTTCAAATCAATTACCGATGAAACGGTTACCTTGACAATCGAATTTGATTACGATCGAGACCTGTATTATCCGGATCAAATGATTATTATTGACGGAAAAAACTATAACAATTCGCAATATAAAGGCGGAGAAGACATCATGTATATGTACGTGCCACAAGGAACATACGATATGGTATGTGTATGTTGGGATATGCCTAACTTTAACAGCAGGTCTTATATTGTGTTGGAACAAGTAGAGGTAACCGGAGATATGTCTGTCTCCATCCGGCCGGCTGAAGCGGTTAATCTGATAAAAGGAGAAGTATATAATCTGGCCGGAGAAGAATTGCGGCCGGGAGTCATTAGTGAAGATTGGTCAACAATAATCGGAGGAAATATCGATGTAATGATAGCAAGTTACTCACTGATACATACAGAAAGTGGTTTTGCAGTGAGCACTAACTCATTAATAACGGATTATGTCAGACAAGAGGATGACCTGATTTTACCACTCCGGATAAACGATGTAAGCGATCGTTTTACCATAGCACAATCACGTATATGTGTTGATAATGAAGGTGAATTCTATTTCAATAAGTTTGTTTGTTCCGATGTTAATACTTCCCAGATTCTAAAAAACAATCCGGAAGATTACGTGATACATACCGAAGATTTTCAAATCAGCCCTAAGGGGAAAGAGATGGAGAA
>DAIREI010000208.1:0-4057 GCA_036795675.1 Bacteroidales bacterium | reverse complement strand
CAGGTAGGTGTCGTTCTCTTCCCTTCTTTTTAAAATTCTTTTGTCATTTTATCTGTAATTATTTTCGGACTGCAAAGTTACAACTTTTTCCGCTCATTTTCATAATTGTCTATCAAACGGAAGAACCAAAGCAGCCGTCCGACCGATACCAAAACTACTACTATTACATATAATGCTACGGCCAACGCAAAAGAATGAAAGTATATCCCCAATGCCAACGCCGCTATTTTAAGCAGTAGATAAACGATGCTTATCTTAAAGGCCGTCTTCTGCTTGAGAAATATATCGGGGATAAAAGAGAGGGAAACAATCACTAACGAGAAGAAGTAATGCGGAATCAACATCCTGAAGTAGGGCGTAACGCCTGCCCATTGTTCGCCGAAGACAAAGCTGAAAAAACTTTCGGGCAATAGCGCCAACAGGCAAAAGGCCGGCAGCAAGACAAAGAAACACATTTTGGTGAAAGCGACACACTCACTCTTTATATTCTTATCCTTTCGCTTGTTTTCCGACATCCGTTGCAACAGAACCTGGGCAATGGAGCTTGAAAACAGATTGACCGGCGTTAATCCTATCGCCAGCACAAACGCAAGCAAGCCTATCTCTGCCATATCAAAATAAGCCGAAAGCATCAGGATAGGCAGGTTACCGGACAGGGTAGTAATCAGTTGATTGGGTAATTCGTATTTGGGGAAATTGGCATATTCGCGGGCTACTTCCTTAATATCGGCTTTGTTCGGCTTTTGCAACTTCTTCACCGATTTCCTGCCGAGCAGAACACCAACTAAAGCAGAAAAGAATAGGCCGATTGCTTGCCCGATTATCATTCCCGAATAGGCTATTTGCTTCCATCCCAACAGACCTTTCGCTAAGGTGCCTATTATGCTTTGCGTAAGATTATATGAACTTATCTTGGCATACTTCTTCTGCCTGAGCATCAGTTGGTGAAGCGGTTGCCATATCCCGTTAAGGAAAACAAGAAAAGGAATAAGCGGCAATAACGGGATAATGGTAGACTTATCGCCCAATAAAGAGACAATGGGTTTCTTGCATAATACCAGCACTAGGATGGAAAGCAGCAAGAATGCGACATTCCCCATGTTAGACAAATAGAATAAAGCGCTCACCTTCCGCTTCGATTTGGGTAGAAAAATTGCCATATCGTATTTCCCCGTAGGAATAGTAGAGAGTATGGCAACTATAGTGATGAAGTAGGAAAACTCTCCCCAAGTGGTGGGGTCGTAAAGATTAGTAAGGAGAGGATAAGCCAGAAAAACGATGAGTTGCGCAATAAAATTGGAAGACAGCAAGGTAGCCGAGTGCTTGAAGAAATCGGAGGTAAGAAGCTTCTTTATGTAGTTAAAAACCGGCATTACCTGATAAAGAGTTAGTTTTTGCAATAATCGAAAAATCTTGTATCTTTGCATCCGCAAATCCTTGGAAAGGTGCTCGAGTGGTTGAAGAGGCACGCCTGGAAAGCGTGTAAGCCCCTAAAGGGCTTCACGGGTTCGAATCCCGTTCTTTCCGCATCCTACTATCAAGGCTTCCCTATCAGATTCTTTTCGGGGTAGTCGATGGTATAATGAAGCCCCCTGCTCTCCTTCCGCGCCATCGCTTGTTTAATAACAATATAGCTTACATTGATTATATTGCGAAGCTCGCACAACCGGCGCGATACCACCGAACGCACAAACAAATTCTCCGTCTCCTTAAATATAATCTCCAACCGTACCAGCGCCCTATCAAGGCGAAGATTGGAACGAACGATACCTACATAGTTCGACATGATTTCGCGCACCTCCTTGGCCGTTTGTGTAATCAATACCATCTCTTCGGGCAAGGATGTTCCTTTGTCGTCCCATACGGGGATATTTTCTTGCAATGCGTATTGTGTCAGATGTTTGGTGGAATGCTTGGCGGCTGCATCGGCATACACAATGGCTTCTATCAGCGAGTTGGATGCGAGTCGGTTAGCTCCGTGAAGCCCCGTTCGCGAACACTCGCCGGCCGAATAGAGCCGTTTAATAGAGGTACAGGCATTCATATCCACCACAATACCTCCGCACAGGTAATGCGCGGCGGGCGCTACAGGAATATAATCCTTGGTTATGTCGATGCCCTCTTTCAGGCAATGCTCGTAAATAGTGGGAAAGTGCGCCTTGGTCTCCTCGGCCTCTTTGTGGGTTACATCTAAATATACATAATAATCGCCCCGGTTCTTCATCTCGGTATCGATGGCGCGAGCTACTATGTCGCGGGGTGCAAGCGACCCCCGTTCGTCGTACTTGTGCATAAACTCCTTGCCGTCGCGCGTTTTTAGCACTCCGCCGTATCCGCGCATGGCCTCGGTAATGAGGAAAGAAGGGCGAACCATGGGGTTGTATAGGGCCGTGGGGTGAAACTGCACGAATTCCATATCCATTATCTTGCCCTTGGCACGGTAGACCATGGCAATGCCGTCGCCCGTGGCTACCACCGGATTGGTAGTCGTTTGATAAATATTGCCTATGCCGCCCGTGCATATCATGGTTACTTTGGAGAGGAAGGTATCTATCTCACAGGTTTCTTCGTTCAATACGTAGGCGCCGTAACACTCTATATCGGTGGTGTCTTTGGTAATCTTCTGCCCTAAGTGGTGCTGGGTAAGTATTTCGATGGCAAAACGATGGTCGAACACCTTGATATTGGGATGACGCTTGATGGCCTCGATAAGGCTCAGTTGTATCTCTTCGCCGGTATTATCTTTATGGTGCAGAATACGGAACTCCGAGTGACCGCCTTCGCGGTGGAGATCGAAATTGCCGGTCTGATCTTTGTCGAAGTCTACCCCCCACCCTATCAGTTCCTTCACCTGTTTGGGCGCTTCGCGAACCACCTTCTCTACCACTGCCCGGTCGCAAATGCCGTCGCCCGCTATCAGGGTATCCTCTACATGTTTCTCGAAGTTGTCCCAGGGTGCGGTTACGGAGGCTATCCCGCCTTGTGCATAAAAGGTATTGGCTTCTTCCAGCGTGGTTTTACTTAGTATGGCTACACTGCCATGTGCGGCTACCTTCAGGGCGTAGCTCATCCCCGCTATCCCCGAACCAATCACAAGAAAATCAAAACGATGTGTCATCTTGGTTACTATTTATCTGATTTGAATGGCAAAAGTACAAGAAATAGTTAAGAACTAAGAGTTAAGAACTAAGAATTTAACTCTTCACTCTTAGTTCTTCATTCTTAGCTCTCCCTCAAGAAGTCCATCGCCTCCTCTATCTCTTCTCTACTCGCCGTTTGGTTGATCTCTGCTTGCCCTATGGTACGTAGCAAGGTAAAATTAATCAATCCCGTATCATTCTTTTTATCGTGCTGCATCAGGTCGATAAGTCGGGGGTATTGGGCGCATCCGAAATGAGGCTTGCCGTAATGCTTCTTAATATAATAGGCTACTTTCATCAGCAACTCTTTATTGAACCCGAGCTGCAACCAAGAAAGGTAAAGTTCGCACACCAAGCCCCACGCCACGGCATACCCGTGCAGAACGGGAGCCTTCATCTCGTACGACAGGCTTTCGAAAGCGTGCCCGAAAGTATGCCCCAAGTTGAGCGCTTTGCGGATTCCATGCTCATGCGGATCCTCTTCTACAATGCCTTGCTTTATCTTAATGGAATCGAACAAAAGGTCGTTCAGCCTATTGTAGTCAATATTATCCCAATCGAAGCGGAGCAATTCGTTCAGCTCTTTTTCCGTCGACAACAACGCATGCTTCAGCATTTCGGCGTAGCCTGATAAAAGATTGCGGATATCGAGTGTACGGAAGAAATTGGCGTCGATAAGCACGGCCTCGGCAGGAGTGAAAGAGCCGACTTCGTTCTTCAACCCGTTGAAGTTGATGCCCGTTTTGCCTCCCACGGCTGCATCTACCGCCCCGAGTAGTGTAGTTGGGATATTGATAAAGCGGATGCCCCGTTTGAAAGTGGCCGCCGCAAACCCGCCCAAGTCGGTCACCATGCCGCCCCCCAGGTTAATCAGTACCGACTTTCGGGTCGCTTCATTCTCCGACAGGAATTTCCAT
>DAIREI010000207.1:0-4088 GCA_036795675.1 Bacteroidales bacterium | reverse complement strand
CTTTCCCCTTCGGGGAATAAAATCATTGCTTGCGACTCCCCCTCCTTGGGAGGGGGTTGGGGGGAGGTGATTAAACAACAAAACATGTCCGATACAAAATACAATTTTGGCTTGGCTCTTAGCGGAGGGGGCGCACGAGGCTTTGCCCATGCGGGAGCGATTAAGGCGATTGAAGATGCAGGGCATAAGCCCGAGATAATATCAGGGACGAGCGCTGGTGCCCTGGCGGCCGTCCTCTATGCCGACGGCTACACTCCCGAAGAGATCACGCAACTATTCGTTGGAAAGAACTTCAAGGAGTTTGCCGAACTAATGGTTCCTACGGCAGGAGTCTTCGGGATGGACGGCTTCTCCCGTTTTCTGAAAAAACATTTGCGTAAGAAGAATTTCGAAGACCTGGAGATCCCAGTCAAGATAGTAGCCACCAACTTAGACGAGGGTAAAAGCCATGTGTTTGATAAGGGACCACTTCTTGAGCCGTTGATGGCGTCGTGCAGCATACCGATTGTCTTTAAGCCGGTAGAGATAGAAGGCGTGCACTACGTAGACGGCGGGATATTTATGAATTTTCCTGTATCGATAATAAGGAAAGAATGCGATAAGGTGATCGGTATCAACGTCAGCCCCATGGTGTCGCGCAAGTATAATCAAACCATTATGCAGATAGCCGAACGTTCCTACCATTACATGTCGCGAACCAACACCCTCCTCGACCGTAGCCTTTGTGATGTCCTGATTGAAATAGAAGATTTGATCGAATTCAAAACATTTGACCTGAAAAACGCGTTAAATATATTTGAGATAGGATATCAATACGGAAAAAAGGCATTGGATGAAAACACATGACAAGATTTTAATATACCAGGTGTTGCCCCGCTTATTCGGCAACGACAACAAGACAAATAAACCAAACGGAAGTATAGAAGAGAACGGTTGTGGAAAGCTTTCTGCATTTACAGCTAAAGTATTGAACGAGATAAAGGATATGGGATTTACCCACATCTGGTACACCGGATTGCTCGAGCATGCTACCAAAACAGACTACAGCCAATACGGAATAAAAAAAGACCATAAAGCTATTGTAAAAGGCAATGCCGGTTCGCCCTATGCCATAAAGGATTATTACGATATCGACCCCGACTTGGCCGACGATGTGAATAACCGCAAGAGCGAGTTCGATGCCTTGGTGCTACGGACGCATAAGGCGGGATTGAAATTTATCATGGATTTTGTGCCCAACCACGTGGCGCGCAAGTATCATTCGGATACCAAGCCCAAAGGCGTAATCGACTTAGGCAAGAATGATAACAATCAGACTACGTTCGATCCCAACAACAACTTCTACTACATACCCGGACAGAAATTTGCCCCCGACTTTTCATTGCACGCCAAAGGCGAGAAAAACTATTGCGAGCTTCCGGCTAAAGTGACAGGCAACGATTGCTTTTCGGCCAATCCCACGACAAACGACTGGTACGATACTGTTAAACTCAATTACGGCGTAGATTACCTGTCGGGAGGACATAGGCATTTCGACCCGGTTCCCGACACCTGGAACAAGATGCGCGACATCTTGGTATTTTGGGCGCAGCAGCACGTAGATGGTTTCCGCTGCGACATGGCCGAGTTGGTTCCCGTCGAATTCTGGGAATGGGCGATCCCACAAGTAAAACAAATCAATCCCGAAATTATATTTATTGCCGAAATATATAAACCCGACCGCTACCGCGAGTATATATATAAAGGTAAGTTTGATTACCTCTACGATAAAGTCTGCCTATACGATACCCTTCGGCAAGTGATAACCAACGGGCTGTCTACACGTACGCTTACCTCGTGCTGGCAATCGGTAGACGATATATATCCCCGTTTGCTCAACTTCCTCGAGAATCATGATGAACAACGCATCGCTTCCGACTTCTTTGCGGGTGATGCCCGTAAGGCGCTTCCGGCTCTCTATGTGTCGGTCTTGATAAACACCAATCCCTTTATGCTTTACTTCGGTCAGGAGCTTGGCGAGCGGGGCATGGATGCAGAAGGCTTTAGCGGACAAGACGGTCGAACAACGATATTTGACTATTGGAGCATCGATTCGGTGCGCAATTGGCGTCATGGAGAAAAGCAGTTGACCGATGAACAGCAATACATTCGCAAGCGTTATCTGGAAATACTGCGCATGTGTAACGACTGCGATGCCATCCGCGAGGGCAAGTTCTTCGATTTGATGTACGTCAACATGAACAATCCCCACTTCAATCCCGATAAACAATACGCATTTCTGCGCGGCGATAAAGACAAGATGTTGCTTATAGTGGCCAACTTCGATAATGAAGATAAGGAGCTGGAAGTATTCCTTCCCGCCCATGCCTTCGACTACTTCGAGGTGGTAAACGATAAGAATCTGGTCGATTCATATTACCGTGTATCGGTAAAAGCCTCCGATGGAATAATCGTGTCGCTGTTGGATTAACATTGGCATAGGCAGTGGGAAGAGGCGATAAAAGCATAATTTTACTGCATTTTTATTGCATTGTTGCCGATTTTATATATTTTTGCATTGCTAATGTTTAATCTAAAAAACGAGTTTATGATGAAGAAGTATTTAATTGTTTTATTATCCGCCACTTTGTTGGTAGGACTTAACTCTTGCAAGAAAGAAAGCACGGAAAGCACGGCTGCCGATCAGCCGGCTCCTACTGAACAAACAACACCGGCTCCTGAAACTATTGAGCCTGCTCCTGAAGAAGTTGCTCCCGCAAAGTCGGCTTCTGAAATGCTGAAGGAATTCGAAGACTATGTGGTTGCTTATGCCGATGCAAACAACAACATGACTAAGAACCCGAAAAAGTACCAAGAGTTGGCTCAACAGTCTCAAAGTTGGGTGCAAGACATGGAACGCGTGAAAGGCGACTTAAAGCCTGCCGAAGTGAAGAAGTATGATAAGCTGATAAAAGATTTGGCAAACATCAACAACCCTACTAAGAAATAAGAATAGTTTCTACGTTTTTAGTAGTTTATAATGAAAAACGAGAGGAGTGTATTTAAAATGCGCTCCTCTTTTTTGTGCTCGCCTGACGCAATATCCTTCTATTTACGCGCTATTAGCCATAATAATATTAAACGATTAATCATTTTGTCAAAGAGAATGATAAGTTTATAATTACAGTTTATTTACTTATTAAACAAGTCATTATATTGTCTAATCATTTGCTTCACTAATAATTAATCACATTGTTACTACTGTCCTTCAGATTCGGATTTCTGAATAAAGTGCTATCTTTGTACTCGTGGATGATGAACATATATATAAACGTCCGAGCCATTCTGCTTCAGAGATAGTAACAAAGTTAAAGAGTTTGAGTGCTCGGGAATTGTTTCGGAAGCATCCGGCGATAAAGAAACAATTATGGGGAGGAAGTTTTTGGACAAGTGGTTATTATGCCAATACTGTTGGTTTGTATGGTAGTCGAGATGCCATTAAAGCTTATGTCTCAAATCAAGGTAATAAGAGAGGATATAGAAAGTTGCATGATATGGCCAACTCTCTATTTTCGACTAGCAGATACCTCGAGGTTGTTCATTTGAAAGTAAACATTTAATACAATACACTAATGAAAGAATCCCAACGGATTATTCCCAAAGGCATAGTATGGCCTTTTATTTTACTTACTACTTTGTTTTTCGCCTGGGCTATCCCGAACAATCTGACGGATACTATGCTTGCTGCTTTCAAACGGATTATGAGTCTGTCGGATTCGAGAACGGCATGGATACAGGTAGTGTGTTATTTGTTGGGTTACGGTTGCTGCGCAATCCCCGGCGCTTTACTGATAAAAAAGTATTCCTATAAGTTCGGAGTCGTCTTCGGCCTTTCGTTCTACGCGCTGGGATGTTTCTTGTTTTATCCGGCCATGCTTTGCCTGCAGGTGAGTGCAGAGTTAAGTTTTGCTACCTATCTGTTGGCCATTTTTATTCTGTTTGCCGGTCTTTCTGTCTTGGAGACTTCGGCCAACTCGTATGTATATGCTATCGGCCCGGAAGAGACGGCTACGCGCAGGTTGAATTTCTCTCAATCATTTAATCCTTTC
>DAIREI010000206.1:0-4088 GCA_036795675.1 Bacteroidales bacterium | reverse complement strand
ATGCCGCTGTATGTGATCGCCGGGCTTCCGATGGACAACCCCCAACTCGGGTCGGCCAGCAATTGGGGCGGTTATGACTTGGGCGACGGCTTATCGGCTATCAACCCCGACGACATTGAATCGGTCTCGGTACTGAAAGGCGCTTCGGCGTCGGCACTTTACGGCTCGCGTGCCTCTAACGGGGTAGTTCTTATCACTACCAAATCGGGACAGGCAGGTAAGAAAGGCTTGGGCATCGACTTCTCTACCAACTTCAATGCCGTAAGCATCACCAAGGGTTTCGACGACTACCAACGGGTGTACGGACAAGGAACAGGCGGACAGCCTCCCTTGTTGCAATCGAATGCGCGCACCTCTACCCAAACTTCCTGGGGAGCCAAACTCGACCCCAACATAAGCGCTCCTATATATAATGGAGAAATACATCCCTACGAGAATGTGAACAACAACATCATGTCGTTCTTCCGTACGGGTACCACTTTCACTAATTCGCTGGCGCTCTACAACACTACCGCCACCACCGACTTCCGTGTGTCGGTATCGGATATGCGCAATACCGACATCGTTCCCGAATCGGATATGTACCGCACTACGGTTATGATAAAAGGTACTGCCAAGTTGGGAACCAAATTGGAAGTGGAAGGCCGGGCCAACTACACCACCGAAGGTGTAAACAACCGTCCCGCCTTGTCAGACAGTCCGAATAATATAGGGAATGCCCTCATCGGTATCGCGCCAAGCTTCGACCAGAAATGGTTGGCCAACGGCTACAAGGACGAATACGGACGCTACAACGACTGGAATGCCAACCAGTACCGCCTGAATCCTTATTGGGTGATCAACGAGATGGAGAACTACTCGCGCAGAGACCGCATCATGGGTCTTGTTCAGTTGAACTATCAGATAGCGCCTTTCCTTTCGGCGAGAGCCAAAGCGGGAACAGACTATTATAATTTCCGCTTTACCGACTATGCTCCGCTCTATACCCACGGATTGGAGACCGGTCAAATGCAGGAAACCACCACAAGGATTTACGAAAACAACTTCGAGGCATTAATCCAATACAACCAACGCTTTATGGAAGACCAATTGGATGTGTCGGCCTTTGTAGGGGGTAATATCATGCAGTATAACTACGAACGTTTCTTCTTACAAGGCAAAGACGAAGTGATACCCGGCGTGGTTGATATTATGAACTACTCCAACAACCTGCCGCCCGACCACGTGCTGGTGCGCAAACAGGTGAACTCCATCTTCGGTTCGGTAAACCTGGGCTATCGCAGTATGCTTTACTTGGATATGACCTTCCGCAACGACGTATCGTCTACTTTGTCGAAAGGGAACCGCTCTTATTTCTATCCTTCCGTTTCGGGAAGCTTTATCCTGTCGGAAGTAACCGATTTGCGGTCGGCAGGAATTAGTTTTGCCAAGCTAAGAGCATCCTGGGCCAAAGTAGGGGGCGACACCGAGCCTTATATGCTTTCGCTGATGTACGGCCTGAAACCTTACTCAATTGGCGGCCAGGCACTGGGTGAAATAGCATCGACCGTACTAAGCAATAAAGACCTGAAGCCCACCTCTACCTACTCCTACGAGTTCGGTATCGACTTGCGCTTCTTGGATAACAGGCTCAACTTCGACTTTGGTTACTACCACAATTCCACCAAAGACCAGATCATGAATCTGCCCATCACCAACGCTACGGGTTATACCCATGCCGTGATCAATGCGGGAGAAATCACCAATCAGGGGATAGAATTGTCGGTCAATGCCATGCCGGTGAAGACAAGAAACTTTGAATGGTCGACCAACGTTAATCTGGCCAGGAATATCAATAAAGTAGTATCGCTGCATCCCGAGCAACAGAACTATCAGTTGGCCGCTGCCCGTTGGGCCGGCGCTTACATCTATGCCACCGAAGGAGAAGCTTACGGTTCGATTGTAGGGAAGAAGTTTGCCCGTAATGAGAATGGCGACATTATCTTCAACCAACAAGGGATGCCTACATTCAGCGATGAAATAGAGATATTGGGTAACGGAAATTACGACTTCACCTTAGGATTCGGCAACACCTTCCGCTATAAAGAACTATCGCTTAACTTCCTATTCGATATGAAGTTCGGAGGAGACCTTTACTCCATGAGCTCTTGGCAGGCCCATGCCAACGGTACATCTACAAACACCTTGACCGGTCGCGACGAGTGGTATGCTTCGGAAGAAGAGCGCCGGGCAGCCAATATGACAAGTAGTGAGTGGACGCCCTCAGGCGGTTACGTAGGAAATGGGGTAGTGAATACCGGAACGGATGATAATCCCGTTTGGGAAAGAAATTCGGTGCCCGTCGACCCGCAAACGTATTGGCGCGTAGTTACGGAAAACACCCCCGAGCCTTTTGTGTATGATGCTTCTTACATCAAGCTAAGGGAAGTGAACCTCTCTTATACCCTGCCCAAAAAAGTATTGGCTAATACCGTTTTGCAAGACATGACCTTCTCGCTTTTCGGTCGTAACCTTTGGATACTCTATACCAAGCTGGACAACGTAGACCCCGAGTCGAACTACAACAACGGCAACGGACAAGGATTTGAATACGGTTCATTGCCCACGCGCAGAACCTATGGTATAAGCATTAGTGTTAAATTTTAATAGAAAACGAACGTATGAAAACAATCAAATATATTCCTTATATATTATCGCTGTTCTTCCTGACCGGCGTAATCAGTTGTACGGACTTCGACGATCTGAACAGCGACCCCACCAAGTCGACCGACATGGATCCCAACCTTCAGATTCCGACGGTTCAGCTATTGCCTACCAATCAAACGGACAACTGGCACCGATTCTTTATTTATCCGGGCGGATTTATGAACCAATGGACCAACGAATGGGCAACAGTTAATTATGGTGGAAGGGGCGTAAAGAACGATGCTTATTTCTCGCTGTATTGGGAAATGTATTACCCGGACATCATTAAGAATGTGGTGGATTTGGTAGAACGCACCAGAGAAGATGCCGAATACACCAATATCCACGCCATGGCTAAGATATTGAAGGTGCAGAACTTCTTGCGATTGACCGACATGTATGGCGATATTCCTTACTTCGATGCAGGCATGGGCTATTATACCCAAACATTAAAGCCGGCTTACGATAAACAGGAAGATATCTACATGGACTTCTTCAAAGAGCTGGACGAGGCAGCTGCCTTGTTGAACAGCAACAGCCCCAGAGCAACTTCCGATTTGTACTACGACGGCGATGTGGAGAAATGGAAAAAACTGGCCAACTCGCTACGCCTGCGTATTGCTATGCGTTTGGTAAAGGTAGATGTTGATAAAGCCAGAACAGAAGCTCAGGCGGCTGTGGCCGGCGGAGTCTTTACCTCGAATGCCGATGTTTGTTTTGTACAACACGATAACGTAAAAGAGGCCGTAAATGCTTCGGGCGGTAATGGTGTGGCCAATATCCTGTTGAAAGATATTCGTTCCAGCCAATTCCGTCTTTCTACCGAACTGATAGGAACAATGGAAAACACGGGCGACCCGCGTATCCTCTACTATGCCTCTTCTTACCTGGAAGATAATGTGCGAACCGACATTACGCAACAGCTATACAATCATTACGGTTTTTATGCAGCCATTACGGTAGGTGCGCAACTATACAACTACGATCAGGAGTGCTATTTGCAAAGCCCCGTTACGCCCATCACTATTGATGTAAGCGGACAGCCGGTAGACGTGGAACGTGTGTTGCAGTTCATGCAGCCTTCTAAAGTAATTACCAATTACGGCTCCCCCTATATCCATGTCAGCTACGCAGAAGTGGAATTCCTATTGGCCGAAGCGGTGACCCGGGGATTCATTACCGGCGACGCCAAAGAACACTATAGGAAAGGATTAATAGCTGCCGTAGACCAATGGAGTATATTCGGCGTGTCGGTTCCGGCCAACGCAGCCACTACATTCGCCAACAGAAATCCGCTGGTAGACGCCAATGCGCTGGAGCAGATAAATACCCAACTGTGGATATTGCATTTCCTCGATCCGGTTGAATCATGGTCGAACTGGAGAAGAAGCGGTTACCCCGCA
>DAIREI010000205.1:0-4091 GCA_036795675.1 Bacteroidales bacterium | reverse complement strand
AAAAAGAACTACACTGAAGTGATAAAAGTAAGAGTTATTAGGATTAATTAGAGTAAATTCATGAAAGGGATTCCGTGTGAATGGCGTCCCTTTCAATCCGAAACCAAGGAATAATAACCCATTAAAAGACCAAAAAATGAAGCTCAGATTTTTCATATTTACAGGATTAATATTCCTCCTCTTTTCTTGTAAAAAGGAGGAACCGGTAGAGCAGCTTGTGAGCGCTCTGCGTGCTCCGGCATTTCCGCTCATCACCATCGACGGTTATGCCAACGGCTGGTCATGCAGCGACAACCTATACGAATCGCCCGTCAGGCAACAGGCCGGCAGAACCCTTTCGCTAATGGGTGTTTTGCGTGTCGACAGCAAATCATATCGCTTTATGGGAATGGAAGAACCGGGAGTTGACTCGGCAACACTCTTGCCTTTGCGCGAACCGAAGTTCCCCAAAACAGCGGTACAGAAGTCGGTAAGCGTATTGCCCACACAAACCATATATGACTTTATATGCGGAGCTGTTGACCTTCGGGTAATCTTTACTGCTCCTTTATTGATGGACAACCTCGATTTGATGGCTCGTCCGGTTAACTATGTTTCGTACGAGGTTACTTCATACGACGATTGCCCCCACGATGTGGAAATCTACCTCGAAGTAGGGACGGATAATGATGCGATGGTCTCCGGGCAAAATGCAAACGAATGCTTAGAGACCGATAATCTGTTGTTGGTAAGGAGAAAAAAAAATAGCTTCGACGATGCCCGTTACCTGTATCTGGCTGCTGCTAAGAACAATTGTTCGGTAGTGATAGACGACGACTATGTTTCGCTTCGCAGCCGGTTGGGCAAGGTAACGCAAGGGAAAGGCCATTTTATATTGGGTTATGACGATAATTACTTTGTACAATTCTTCGGCGATAACCTGCGTCCTTTTTGGCAATGCAATAAAGACGCTGATATAATAGACCAATTTGTTTTGGCCGATAAAGAATATGAAACGGTGAGAAAGCAGTGCGAGGCTTTCGACCGCGATTTGATGACCAAGGCGGCAAGTGTAGGGGGGAAATGCTATGCCGAACTTTGTGCCTTGGCTTACAGGCAGGCCGTTTCGGCGCATAAGGCTGTGCAATCGCCCGAAGGCAATTTGTTGTTTCTCTCGGAAGAGAATTACAGCGTAGGCCCGATAAACTTAACCGATGTGGCATACTCTTCATCGCCCTTATTCCTATTATATAATGTAGAATTGGCAAAGGGTTTACTCAATCATATTTTCTATTGCAAGACCTACGAACCGGAATACTGTACAAACATGTCGGCGGAAGCATCGGGTAATATATTGATACTTGCGGCGGCCATTGCTAGCAAAGAAGGCCATGCCGATATGCCGGGGAACATTGGAACGAACTGTCGCAACAAGCAGAGTTCCTGGTTAAGAATGGACATTTCAGAGACAACTCTAACCTTTCTATCAAATCGATATTGGGTTTGGCTTCTTACAGCAAACTAGCCTCGATGTTGAAGAAAAACAATATAGCAGAGAATTATATTCATTTGGCTAAGGAGATGGCCGAGGTCAATTCCCGCTATCGGCAAGTGTTTGACCAACCTGGGATATGGAGCCAAAAATATAACCTGGTATGGGATGGAATACTAAACTTGGGGATGTTCTCAAACGATATAATAGATAAGGAAGTGGCCGGATACTTAGCCAGGCAAAACGAGTACGGGTTACCCTTATTCGACGGCGATACTTACACCAAATCAGACTGGGTTATTTGGACGGCTACTATGGCGCGAGACCCGGAGACCTTCCATCAATTGATTGAACCGGTGTATAAGTTCTATAACGAAACAATCGACCGTGTTCCGATGACGGATTGGTATTGGACCGATTATCCTCACCAGCGAGGTCTGAAAGCACATCCGGCTACAGGAGGAATTTTTATTAAGCTGCTTTCCGAACAGTTGGTAGCTACGAATAAATAACGTACAGGCAAATTAATTTTAGGTGACAGTGATAGCAGTCTCTTCTTGAATAAGTTATAAATGTTAATTGGTGTGTTGAAGGGGCTGCTTCCTTTTGTCAGTAAACAGTGACAGTCATCAGTTACCATTTCTTACTGATAACTGTTAACCGTTAACTATTTCTTCCCTTTCTTCTGTTGTTTCAGTTGAGCTTGTTGTTGGCGTTGTGCTTCTTCCAGGCGAGCCATAAATCCCGATTTCTTTTTCGGTTTCTTAGCCGAATCCTTCTTATTCTTCTCCAGTTTGGCCAATAACTTGTCTTCGTTGATAAAGAGGCGTGAGCCGAAAGTGAGCACAAGTGTAATCAGCGTAGATACGAGGTAGTAGTAGTTCAAACCGGCAGGGTAAGAGTTGAGGAAGAAGAACATAAACACCGGCATCAGGTACATCATCATGTTCATGCCCGGCATGGCTTGTTGCCCCGCATTAGTTGTAGCCATGGTAATCTTTTGCGATACGATGGTCATGGCCGACATCAACAGACAGAACAAACTGATGTGATTGCCGATAATAGGCAGGCTGGCTTTCCAACTGATAAGCGAGTCGTAGGTAGACAGGTCCTTCGCCCAAAGGAAACCTTCGTGCCTGAGTTCGATAGCCGTAGGGAAGAACCAGAACAAGGCCAGCAGGAAGGGCATCTGGATAAGCATGGGCCAGCATCCGGCCATGGGGCTTACGCCCACCTGTTTATACAGTTCCATGGTCTTCTGTTGCCGTTGCATGGCTTGTTCCTGTCCGGGGAATTTGGCTGTTATCTCTTCCACCTGTGGTTTCAGCACGCGCATCTTAGCCGAAGAAATAAGCGATTTATAGGTAAGCGGGAATAATCCCAGCTTGATTATCAATGTCAAGAGGAAAATGGCAAGCCCCAGCGGGATATTGAAGCCCGTTAGCCAGTCGAATATGGGGATAATAATGTACTTATTGAAAGGGCGCAACCACGACCATCCCATTGGCACCAGCTTTTCGAGTTGGAGGTCTTGTCCCTCGAATTGGTTCTTATCGTACTCTTTTAATAAGGAGTATTTATTCGGCCCAAAGAAAAAGGTGAAATCAATGCCTTCGGGGTTGGCCGGATTGAAAGCTACGTTCGATACCGACTTGAGGTCTTTCAGGTAAGTGCCGTTGTCGTAACGCAATGTGGTTAGCTTGGCGATGTCGAAGCTGTTTTGTGCAATCAATACCGACGAGAAGAATTGGTCTTTATAGCCAATCCATTTTAGTTTGGTGGGAATATTCTTTTCTTCGCTCTTGCTTTCTTTCAGTTTCTCTACGTCATCTCCCAAAAACTTATAAGCCAGGTAGGCATAGCGATCTTCAAAGCTACGGCCTTTCTCTTGCTGGCGTATCTTTTGCTCCCATTGAAGCGATAAGTTTTGGGTGGTCGGAGCGAATACTTGTTCCAAATTATTAGGCACTATCTTAAAGTCGACTAAGTAATCGTCTTCGTGGATGGTATAAACAAAGTCGAGGTAACCCCCGGTGTTGGCATGAAGCCGCATGGTGGTTTGCAAGGGGTTGTCCTGTATCGCCTCGAAAAAGAAATTAGCGGTGGAAATAGCCTTGGCATCGTACATATAAAACGATACTCCAAAAGACGATTCATCTCCGTCGAAGAGATAAATGGGCGTTTCGTTGCCTTCGTCAAAGTCTTTGTAGTCGTTGTAACCTTTTATTTGGGCAGAATAGATGCGGCCGCCTTTGGTAGATAGCTTGAGGATCAACTGTTCGTTTTCCAACGTAATCAGTTTCTCCTCGCCTTCGGCCGAGCGGGAGAAGTCGCCGAAAGCATCCATCATACGTTGGCTGCGAATACTGTCGGGGTTCATATCATCGTGCAATTCGGCTTCTATTTCAGCCGTATGCGCCTCTTCGCGTATTCGTTTGTTCTCTTCTTCGGCCTGCAGGCGGCTCACTTCGGCAATGGAATCGTTGTATCTTCTTTGCGCTTCAATCTGTTCTTGCGAGGGACGGTTAAGATAAGAGAAGCCAAACATAACGGCAAAGATTAATACAAGACCAATAATGGTATTTTTGTCGAAAATGCTGGTGTTTTTGTTATTCATTGT
>DAIREI010000204.1:0-4097 GCA_036795675.1 Bacteroidales bacterium | reverse complement strand
AAAATATTTCTCATATTAGTAATTTCAATATTATTTCATTAGCACAAAAGTATATTTTTTTTCGAGCAACGGGCAAAAAAGCGTAACTTTTTCATTATTAATGACGATTATTTTCCCGTGCTTCCATTTTGTCTACGCTTATTATTTGCAATATGTGATATCCTCCTCTATTTTTGTTGCGAAAAATATGAGCTAATTACTAACAATAAAAATTGAAACACATGAAAAGATTTGTCACAGCTTCCATTATTCTATTCTTTTTATGTTGCATGTTTAATGCAACGGCACAAACATGTGCATCGCCCGAGAATATACAACAGACCCGCATGCACTACCCCAGCTGGTACGGGGCAACATTCAGCTGGGATCACTCACCGGTGCCTGCAAGCGGCAATCCGGCTCCTGCCGACCCCGGAGCAACTCGCGCCCAGGGAGAGGCATTCTACAACAGCGGCACCATCATCACTCACTACGGCGCCGGTCACGAGGGCGGCGATGTGAGCGCTAGGCTGAACGGCACTTCGGGCTATGCCTACAACGCTGCGCACAATAGGGACTTCTCTGTGGCCGACGACTTCATCCTCCATTCCGAAACCGAGATAGAGAAGGCGCACTTCTATGTGTACCAAACCGGCGTGGGCTTTGAGCCCACAATCACCGACGCCTACCTCCGCATCTACAACGGCAATCCATCGTCGGGCGGCCAGGTGGTTTGGGGCGATTGGGAGACCAACAGGATGGCCTCGGCCACCGCAACCAACATCTACAGGGTCGACACTAGCTGGATCGACGACCCGCAGAGGCCCATCATGCTGGTGACGGTTGATGTGCAAACGACGCTACCGGCCGGCGTGTACTGGCTTGAAGCCTCCTTCATCGGCTCCGCCTCGAACAACACTTATGTAGTCCCGGTAAGCATTAGGGGGCAGATAGACGAGGGCAATGCGCTCCTCTGCAATGCAGGCACATGGTCGGAAGCGATGAACACCGGTAGGGGCGGGGTCGACGGCATCGCCTTCATCCTCTATGGCACGCCTTCGGCGCCCTATCTGGCAGGCTACAACGTCTACCGCGACGATGTGAAGCTGAACGAAGAAACCTGGCTCATACCCCATTACGGCGATGTGATGCCTACTTTTGGCGAATACGAGTACAAAGTAGAGGCCGTTTGGAGCGACGGGTGCACAAGCGAATCTGTCTCGTTGGATATCGCCATGGAAATCAACCCCTGCGAGGTGGATCTGGTCGCCCCCATAGAGGAAAGCTTCGACGAAGAAGACTTCGGGGCTGGCTGCTGGATCACCGAAAGCCCCCATTACATCTTCTGGGACAGGGTGACTGAAGACGACTGGGTGCAGACATCGCCCCATTCGGGCATAGGGATGATCAGATACAATTCTACCGGACACTCTTCCGGCAAAGGATCGATGGCAACGCCCACCCTAAACATGAACAATGAAATCCACACGCTTACATTTTATCTATACCGGGGTGATGAATCGCCGGGCAAAAAGGACTTAATCAATGTGTACTTAAGTGAGACAACAGATTACTCGGATAAATTCCCGCTCCTCACCATACATCGCCATAAAGATCTGGAGCCGATGGTGGAAACCGCAGGATGGTACGAATATAGCGTTACGTTGTATTCCGAAGAAATGACTACGGCTTATGTCATCATAGAGGGAGTGAACGACAATTTCGGTAATGAAATATATTTAGACGACCTGAAGATCATATCAGGCGCCGACCCGGACGATATTTGTAATGCCCCCAGAAACGTGCAAGCAGAATTGGGCAATGACGACTGGTACAATGTAGATCTCTCTTGGAACATACCCGCAGAGGGAACCGCCTCTACACTGCAAGGATATAACGTTTACCGAGACAATGTAAAACTGAATGAAACGTTGGTAACCACCCAATCTTATCGCGACTTGCTTGAGCGCGGTGCTGAATATACATACGCGATAGAATCAGTATGGGCGAGCGGATGTACCGTGCGCGAATACCTCCGCATAACTATGTCGACCAAGCCATGCGATGAATTCATTGAGTTGCCCATCAACGAAAGCTTTGATTTCATTGAACTTCCTTGGTGCTGGGAAACGACTAGCGAGGATGATGCTACTCCTTGGAAATTCATAGAAGACAGCATGGCGATGTTTCCTGATGCCAATACCCATTCGGGAAAAGGGATGGCTTATTATGACGGATTTT
Organism: Bacteroidales bacterium; assembly: GCA_036795675.1. Taxonomy (GTDB): domain Bacteria; phylum Bacteroidota; class Bacteroidia; order Bacteroidales; family Azobacteroidaceae; genus Azobacteroides. The sequence goes on along the minus strand of DAIREI010000204.1, from coordinate 1,877 downwards.
ATTATATGACAGGAACCTCCGGCCTGTTGGTAACGCCGGCATTCAAAAATGCAACAAACCTTAGCTTCTGGGTTTATCGCGATACTGATTCCTCTTATGCCAATGATTTCATTAATGTGTACCTGAGCGAAACCAAAGAAATAGGCACGGCCTCTCCTCTTATTACCATCTATCGCCACTACGAGTCAGAGCCTGTTGCCGCTGCCGGGTGGAATGAATACACAATAACTCTTGATATGAATTCCATGGATATGGGACATATTATTTTTGAAGGAGTCAGCGATTGGGGAGGTAGAATCTATATCGATGACGTTGTTGTTGAAGGAGGAAGTTCTACTTTTATTATAAATGCCACAGCAGGAGAAAACTGTATGATATCGCCAAGTGGAGAGATAAAAATAGAGGCGGGAGCAGACAGAACCTTCGCCGTCATTCCTAAGTTGGGCTATGTGGTCGACCAAATATTGGTAGATGGAGTGAACGACCCGGCAGCAGTGGAAAGAGGGAGTTATCAGTTTATAAATGTTCAGGAAAATCATACTATTCATGCTACCGCTAAACCCGGAGTGGGGATAGAAGAAGTAGTTTCTTCTTTAAGCTACTTCCCGAATCCAACAAGCGGAACGTTGTTTATCTCCAATCCCGATACAGCAATTAAGAGCATAAAAGTCATGGATATAACCGGAAAGATAATTTACGAAACAAACAATAATAACTCCGAAAAAGCAACGCTTGACTTAACCGGCTTTGCCGACGGAATCTATTTTATAAATGTTGACGGACAAACCATAAAGATTATCAAACAATAATCCCTTTTGAATAGAAGAGCTTTTAGCTGTTAGGATTCCAATAGCTAAAGGCTCTATCTTTTGTCGCTTATCCCAAAGTTCTTCCATTTTTCTACAATACAGAGTTTAATAACCAAACAAAAGCCCCTGTCCTTCATAACAAAAGCGTTACAAAGAACAAGGGCGAGATATATAACCAATGCTTATTAAGCCTTACCTCATATCCTTTAAGTTTTTCTGAAGTTCCTGGCGGGCGAAGAAGATGCGGCTCTTAACGGTTCCGAGCGGAAGCTCTAGTTTGTCGGCAATTTCGTTGTACTTATAGCCGGCGATAAACATCGAGAAGGGAGTTTTCAGTTCGCTGCTTAGTGCGTTGATGGCTCCGTTTATCTCTTTCACGGTCATAGCTCCGTCGGGCGTATCAAATCCCGAGTCTTGCGACAGGTTCAGGTGGTAAAGGTCTTCGGTTTGGTCTACTACGGTTTGGCTACGCACCACTTTGCGGTAATTATTGATAAATATATTACGCATAATAGTTAAAACCCATCCCTTGAAGTTCACATTCGACACATATTTGTCTTGGTTGTCCAGCACTTTTAAGGTGGTATCTTGTAATAAATCTTCTGCTTCTTCGCGGTTTGCCGTTAACATTAGGGCAAAGTTGAACATGTTTGCTTGCAGGTCTAAAACCTTTTCTTGAAATTGCATTGTAGTCATAGTTGTACTTTTTTATTTTGTTTAATGATACAAAGGTAAACCCCTTTTCGGGGTCGTTGCAAGCCTTTTTGCTTCAAAAAGTGAGTGTTAATTGTATCTTCATTGACCCGTAACAGCCGTTATTGCTTTGTAACAATATTGCAATTCAGACGTTGCATTATCATATCCGTTTTGCAATGTATGAGATTGCATTCGGTGCAAATAAGCACCTTATTTGTAATATGGAGTCAAGAAAATTGTAAAATATAAGAGGAAGATGTTTTAGAAAGAGGTGGACAGTGCGGCCCTTTGAGTAAAGAGTACCGCACTAATTTCACATAAGTAAATGTTCATAATTAGTTTATATAAAATATTTAGTCTTTCTTTGCATTC
>DAIREI010000203.1:0-4101 GCA_036795675.1 Bacteroidales bacterium | reverse complement strand
GGGAGATGGGCGACACCGGCCCCTGCGGCCCTTGCTCAGAGATCCATATCGACCTTCGCTCAGATGAAGAAAGGAAAGCGGTTGACGGCGCTACCCTCATCAATAAAGACCACCCGCAGGTGATAGAAATTTGGAACCTCGTGTTTATGCAATTCAACCGCAGAGCCGACGGCTCGCTGGACGGACTGCCCAATAAAGTTATCGATACGGGTATGGGATTCGAGCGCCTCTGTATGGCGGTGCAAGGGAAAACCTCCAATTACGACACCGATGTATTCACCCCCATCATCAGCGAGATAGCCGACATTACGGGATTGAAGTACGGCAAAGATGAGAAGATAGACATTGCCATGCGTGTAGTAGCCGACCATATCCGAACCATCGCTTTTTCCATTACCGATGGGCAACTGCCATCGAATGCCAAGGCGGGCTATGTGATACGCCGCATCCTGCGCCGGGCCGTGCGCTACGGCTACACCTTCCTCGACCAAAAGAAGCCTTTCATGTATCGGCTTATCCCGGCGCTTATCCGCTCGATGGGCGATGCTTACCCCGAGTTGGAAGCCCAACAAACCTTGATAGAAAAAGTGATAAAAGAGGAGGAACTCTCTTTCCTCCATACCTTGGAAACAGGCATCAAGCTGTTGGACAAACTGATTGCCGAGGCGCAAAGTGCGAAATCGTTTACCATCAGCGGAAAAGACGCCTTTACCTTATACGATACTTACGGCTTCCCCCTTGACTTGACAGAATTGATTCTTCGCGAACACCTGATGAAGGTGGATATAGACGGATTTAATGCCGAGATGCAAAAACAGAAAGAGCGCGCCCGCAATGCCGCCGCCATGGAAACGGGCGATTGGATTGTCATCGACGAAGGAGAAACCGTATTCACCGGTTATGACGAGACAACCGGCACGGCACATATCCTCCGTTACCGCGAGGTAAAGCAAAAGAACAGCGCCTATTATCAAATCGTATTAGACCGGACGCCTTTTTATGCCGAGATGGGAGGACAGGTAGGCGACAGCGGCCTTTTGGTAGACTGCAAAGGAAACAAGACGCCCATATTCGACACCAAGCGCGAAAACAACCTGCCCGTTCATTTGGTGAAGAAGATGCCCGATAATATCGACGGCGTGTTTATTGCCGAAGTTGATGTGAAACGTCGCCGGGCTACCGAGTGTAACCATTCGGCTACCCACTTGCTGCATGAAGCCTTGCGCGAAGTATTGGGCAACCACGTAGAACAAAAAGGTTCGTTCGTCTCGCCCGAAGTGCTGCGTTTCGACTTCTCTCACTTCCAAAAGATGACCGACGAGGAGATTCGTAGCGTAGAAAAGAAAGTAACCGCCAAGATACGGGAAGATATAGCGATGGACGAAGCCCGTTGCATCCCCATTGGCCAAGCCAAAGAGATGGGCGCCATGGCCTTATTTGGTGAGAAGTATGGCGACGAGGTGCGGGTAGTGCGTTTTGGCTCAGCTGTAGAACTTTGCGGGGGTACCCATATCAGTTCTACGGGACGTATCGGCAGTTTCCGCATCATTGCCGAAAGCTCTATCGCAGCCGGCATACGCCGCATCGAGGCCATAACGGCCGAAGTGGCAGAGGAGCTTTTCTACGCCCAACAAGATATGCTACGCGAAGCCCGCAACATGTTCAACAATGCCCCCGACCTGGTAATGGCCATCAAGAAATCGATAGAAGAAAACTCCGAATTGAAGAAGACGGCCGAAGAGTACCTGAAAGAGAAACTACAGCAGGTAAAAAGGCGCGTAATTGAAACCAAAAAGGAAATACACGGCGTAAATGTATTCGTCCTTACGGGATTCTGCACACCCGAAATGGTAAAAGACCTAGCATTCCAAATAAAGGGCGAATACCCCGAGAAGGCTGTCTTTGCAGGCGCTACCGCAATGGGCGACAAACCCACCCTCACGCTGATGATAAGCGACGACTTGGTAAAGCAAGGCCTCAACGCCGGACAGATAGTGCGCGAAGCTGCCAAGCACATCAAGGGCGGCGGCGGCGGACAGCCCCACTTCGCCACGGCAGGCGGCAAAGACCCCGACGGATTGAGTGCGGCGCTGAATGAAATGGTAGAGCGTTGTGCGAAGTGAGCGAAGCACGCTTTTGGTGAGGAACGCCGCAGGCGCTCACGAAGGCACGAAGTGCCGCATTTCTTTCCTCAACGTCTTGGCCTGATTACCGGTACACTTATCCAGCAGCTCCCAAAAGGCGGGGCTGTGGTTGAGGTGGATGGTGTGACACAACTCGTGCAGCATTACATAGTCGCGCAAGTACTCGGGAACGGACATCAGGTAGATAGAGAGGTTGATATTTTGCTTGGAAGAACAAGAACCCCAGCGGGTCTTGCTGTTGCGGAGCGTAAGGCGGTTGTAGTTGAAGCCATGCTTGGCGGCCAGTTTTTTCAATCTATCGGGAAGGTAAGCGCGGGCTTGGGCAAGCAGTTCGTAGTCCTTTTGCAGGGCTTCCGCCCGGTCTACTACTTTTTTCTCTGTTTGCTTACCTTGTATCTCCATCACCCGTTGCATGTTATTGCCGAGGAATTGCTTAGCCACACTAAGGTTTCCCATAGCGGGTATCACCACCGTTACTTTCTTATGCTTTATCTTGATGGAATAATGCTTAGCCCGAGCACTGCGGCGGAAAAGCACATCGCCCAAGTCTTTATCTCTTAGGGTTGTTTCGGTCATTGTTGTATAGTCGTTTGATTAAATCGGGTCGCTTCATCTTGCTTAGCGAGCGCGTGATAGATTGCTTGTATTCGGGTTTATACCAGAAGAAGAACTTGCGCTGCTCCAGCTTCTCCTCCTTTGTTTTGGCTGTGTAGACGGGTTTCAATGTGTAAGGATTAAGGCCGGTGTAATACATCTCGGTAGCCAGCGTCATGGGTGTGGGGGTGAAGTCCTGCACCTGTTCAAGGTGGAAGTTCAGGTCTTTCGAGGCGGCAGCCAACTCGGCCATGTCTTCTTCGGTGCAGGCAGGATGCGAACTGATAAAGTAGGGCACCAACTGTTGGTTGAGTTTCTTCTCCTTATTTATCTTATCGAATTGGCGTTTGAATTGATGAAACTGTTCGAAGGGCAGCTTGCGCATGCAGCGAAGCACTTCGGGGGCGGTATGCTCGGGGGCTACCTTCAGCCGTCCCGATACGTGCTTCTCTATCAGTTCGGAGGTATATTCGCGAGCGGCTCTGTTCAGGTCGCCATTATCGTATGGGTTGATAAGCATATCGTAGCGAACGCCGCTTCCGATAAAGGACTTTTTAATGCCTTTTATCTTATCCACCTGCCTGTACAGGTCGATCAAAGGGCGATAGTCGGCGTTGAGGTTTTTACAGATAGCCGGATACACGCACGAGGGCTTCTTGCACTTTTCGCATACGGCCTTATCTATCCCCTCCATCCGGTACATATTGGCCGAGGGGCCGCCCAAGTCACTTATGTATCCCTTAAAGTCGGGCATCTCGGTCATGGCTTTCACCTCCTTCAAGATAGATTGGGTAGAGCGCGATTCGATAAATTTGCCCTGGTGGGTAGAGATGGTGCAGAAAGCGCAGCCGCCGAAGCATCCCCGGTGTATGTTGACCGAGTGGCGTATCATCTCGTAGGCCGGGATGCGTTTTTCTTTATACTTGGGGTGGGGAAGCCGGGTGTAGGGCAGGTCGTAGCAGGCGTCTATCTCCTCGGTAGTCATGGGCGGATAAGGCGGATTAACGATAACATACTCGCTGCCCGTTTGTTGCACAATACGCGATGCGTGCAGCCGATTCGATTCCGTCTCTATCTGCTTGAAGTTCATTGCCTGCTTCTTCTTTTCCTTCAGGCATTCCTCGAATGAGTAGAGCAGTATATCGCCCTCTTCCTTTTTATATTTACTCCTTATATATACGATTTGCGGGATTTGTTCTGTCTGCTTCCCCCGCATCAGAGCCTTGGCGTAGGCAATTATCGAGCGCTCGCCCGAGCCGTAACTCAACACATCGGCCTTAGAGGGGATAAGAATACTCGGCAGGAGCTTATCTTGCCAATAATCGTAATGGGTCAGCCGCCGCATCGAGGCCTCTATGCCGCC
>DAIREI010000202.1:0-4112 GCA_036795675.1 Bacteroidales bacterium | reverse complement strand
CCCGTGAAAACTGAACAGGAAGAGGAAGAGGCAATCGCGTAGCGAATGTTCTTTCTCTCCGCAAAAGTCGAGCTTGTGCAGCCGCCGGATCTCTTCTTTGCTCAAGGCCCGCTTTTGCGTTTCGGCAAGACCCGTAAACACATCGGCAAAGGGCGAATCGCACGGCCGGGGAATCAAACCCCGCTTCACGGCCTTGTTGTAAACGGCGCGCAGCATGCGCATGTAGAACGAGACGGTGTTAGGTTCCCGGCCCTGCTCTTTCAGGTAAGTCTCATAGTTCTTCATCAGGGGCGCCGTCAGTTTCGTCAGTGGCAGCTTCCTGCAGCCGGTAAAAGCCAAGAGGCTGCGCACCGCACTGCGGTAGGCTCGCGCCGTACGATCCCGACCACAGCCGCACAGCTCTTTCTCCAAAACAGAAGAAAATTGGGATAAGTGTTGCATTGTTCTTTCGGATTAAAAAAAGTTTAGATTTCAACGCAAAGGTAAAGGATTTGATCGACAGCCTGCCCGTGTAGGAATATCCCGGGATTTTTTGTGATAAGGGCAAAGACATTTACAGAATAGGGTTGCCGGGCTTGCAAGATAAGCTTGCCGAAAACTCAAAACAGGCCTGAAGACTTGAAAGGTATAGACCCTTAGGGTACGAGGGTGTACAGTGTCGGCGTTCGAGGGTGTACAGTGTCAAGGTTAAAGGGTGTACAACCTTTGAACTAAGAACTAAGAGTGGCGCGAAGCACACTATCAGCTAATAGCTAACAACTATCAGCTCTTATGTGCAAAGATAACAAAAATTCCCAAGAAAATAGTTTTTAACTTTTAGTTTTTAGTTTTTAGTTTTTAATTTTCCTGTGAACCTTTCCTATTGTAGTTTGTTCTATATTAGTAGAAGACATTAAATAATATTTAATACCCTGTAAATCATGGAAGAAAGAAAGATTGCCAAGAAAGGCGTAAACATCCTTACACTGGATGTAGACAAGTTGATTGAAATGCTGAATGCTGCGCTGGCAGAAGAGTGGTTGGCTTATTATCAGTACTGGATCGGCGCTCAGCTGGTAGAAGGACCGATGCGCTCTGAAGTGGAAGCCGAACTGATGGAACATGCAACAGAAGAGTTGGGACATGCCGATATGGTAGCTAAACGTATTATCGAGCTGAACGGCACTCCGCTGCTCAATCCTTCGGAATGGGTAGGAGTCGCTCGTTGCAAATACGAAGCACCCACCGATCCTTATGTGGAAGAGATACTGAAACAGAATATCCGTGGCGAACAATGCGCTATTCAACGCTATCAAGATATAGCCGCCTATACCGATGGTAAAGACTATGTAACGCATGCTATGGCTATTCAAATACTAGCCGACGAAGTGGAACACGAAAAAGACCTCGACGATTTCATCGTAGACCTCCATGCTATGAGGGATGCCATGAAGAGAATGAAGTAAGTCGAAGAAGAGTCAAGATTATTAGAGCCAGGATTCAGGACATTATGCTTTGCATATATAAGTCTTGGTTCTTGGCTCTTGCTATTTTGGATTTCATTTCTTATCTTTGTAAAAAAATAAGCAATAAAATGGCTACAATTATTATAGAGGGAAATAGTAGACAGGCAAAACAATTTCTTGAGTACGTAAAGACGTTGCCTTTTGCTACGATCGTAGAAGAGAAGAAGAAAAGTTTCGAAGAAGCAGCCGCAGAATGTAATGCTGTTTCGGTAGATGAGTTCTTTGACGAAGTAGACGAAAGAATTAGAAAGCGCTTCAGCCATGCGTGATGTACGAGTATCAAATCTCGTTAAAGATAAGATAGACAACCTTGAATATTATCTGATTGATGAGTTGAAATTATCAGAAGAAGCTGCATTGCGTCGCACAGCACGTATGAGAGAGTTCACGAGATCATTTAGGCATGAGGCCGATTATGCACTATGTCGTTTTAAAAAATGGAGAAAATTGGGCTATCGATGCGCTGTGTTTGAAAAGGATTGGGTGTTTGCGTACGAGGTATTTGATGGAGGTATAATTGTCAGAGATATGTCGCATACTTCAATGTTGAAAAAATAAACTCAACACCCCTTACTATTACCTCTCATTCTCATACAATAATATAGTTAAAACAGAGTTATTATAAGAGGAAGCATATTAACTATGGCGAAAACATACTTTTATGTTTTACTTATCCTCTGTTGCTTGCTGGTTTCGTGCAAATCGGCCAAGCTAAGCGATGCCGTTGAACGGGAAGATAAGGGCGAATACCACGAGGCGGCCCAAATCTACCGCAAGGTTTACGCCAAGACTCCTTCGAAGAAGACCCACCTGAGAGGCGTAGTGGCTTTTCATATGGCCAATTGCTACCGTCTTACCAACAATTCGTCGCGTGCCTTGAGCGCATACGCCAATACCGTGCGCTATAAGTATGAAGACAGCACGGCCTTCCTTTTCCAAGGGCAAATGGCTCAGAAACTGGGCAAATACTCCGAAGCCATCAAACATTACCATACTTACCTCGAAAATGATCCCGACAATTCGCTGGCCGTAAACGGCATTGCCGGGAGCGAAGTAGCTGTCGACTGGCGAAAGAATCCTTCGCGCTATACGGTAAAGAAGATGGACTTGTTCAATTCGCGCGACGGTGAGTTTTCGCCCGCCTTGGTTCCGCCCGATTTCGACCAGATGCTGATTACTTCGTCGCGGAAAGATGCCTTGGGCGAGGAGAAGAGTCCCATCACAGGGGTTAAGAATAACGACTTTTTCTTGATAAAGAAAGACGAGAAAGGCGCTTGGGGAAAGCCTGAGATAATAGAAAGCGGCGTAAACACCGAGTTCGACGAAGGTTCGCCCTCTTTCACCGCCGACGGCTCGCAGATGTATTACACCTATTGCTCGGAAGACCCCGAATATGAGCGCACCGCCGAAATCTATCTGTCGGCCCGCTCGGGCGCTCAGTGGAATGCGGGTACCAAGGTGGAACTATTCCGTGACTCCACCATCATGGCCGCCCACCCTGCCGTAGGACCCGACGGTTACCTCTACTTCGTATCGGATGTAGCGGGTGGATACGGAGGCAAAGACATCTGGCGTATCCAACTGATGGACGCCGGCTTGGGCTATCCCGAAAACCTCGGCCCCGAAATCAATACCCCGGGTGATGAAATGTTCCCCTATATGCGCCAGGATACGGTGCTTTATTTCTCATCCAACGGCCATCCCGGCATGGGTGGACTAGATATTTTTAAGGCTAGGCAAGACCGCAACGGGCGCTGGCGCGTAGAGAATATGAAGGCGCCTATTAACAGCATGGCCGACGACTTCGGCATTACCTTTGCCAAACTGGAAGAGTCGGGGCACGAATCGGGCTTCTTCAGCAGTAACCGCAACGATGGGCGGGGAGCCGACCACATCTACTCATTCGATTTGCCCGGCATCTATGTATATGTAGAGGGTTGGGTGCTGAATCGCGAAGAAGAGGAAATAGAGAATGCCAAGGTGCGCATAGTGGGTAAAGACGGCACCAACGAACAACTGATAGCCCGCGTAGACGGGACTTACTATATGGAGGTTAAGCGCGGCATGGAATATGTGATGATGGGTAGCGCTTCGGGGTACCTCAACCAGCGGCAAACCCTGACCGTTCCCGATGAGGAGAAGAGTACTACGCACTATGTAGACTTCTACCTCAACTCCATATCCAAGCCCGAAGTGATAGAGAATATATTCTACGACTTCGACAAGGCTACCCTGCGCCCCGAATCGAAGCACGCCCTCGATACCCTGATCATGATGTTGGAGGATAACCCCAACGTCACCATCGAGTTATCGGCACATACCGACCGCAAAGGTTCGGACGAATACAACATCAACCTATCGCAACGACGGGCACAATCGGTAGTCGACTATCTCATCAGGCACGGCATTGCCGCCGACAGGCTTACGGCAATGGGATATGGGGAAAGCCGTCCGCAAACCGTATCGAAGCGAGCAGCCGAACGCTACGACTTCCTGCCCGAAGGACAGGTGTTGACCGAGCAGTTTATCGATCCCCTTACCCGGCAACAGCAAGCCAACGTATGTAACGAAGCAGCCCTTATTGCAGCACGCAACGGCAAAGAGTTT
>DAIREI010000201.1:0-4124 GCA_036795675.1 Bacteroidales bacterium | reverse complement strand
CGTAGGGGACGGCATCAATAAGCTTCTCTTTTTCGTCCTCTTGCTCGCGATGCTTAAAGTGGATTTTACTCTCGATGTATTTATTGGTCGACAGATCCACAGCCAGCTTGCTTACCTCCGGATCGGGGTGATTGATAAAAAAGGATTCCATCACTATGCCTTCGTCGTTCCGACGCTCATATGCCTCTTCCAATATCCTGCGATATAGCGGATTGCCGAACAACAATTCGTCTTTCTTCAATTCATTATATATATGCTCGATTACCTTTACACCCTGTTCCGCTCCGGTAGCTTCATCTTCTATGCTATAGAACTCCGTTTCGCCGAATCGCACTACATAATATAATATGGAGAGTTCGTGCTTGTTCAGCAATAAATCGGTTGGGATAACTACCGTATCGCCGTTGCCTTCCCGGTCTTCTTCGGGTTGGGGATAATCGTAGCGTTCGGGTTCTTCCTGATCGGGATAGAGGGTTTTCTTTTTCTTGGTAAGCACTTCCTGCCTTTTCTTGGCCACATTGCGTGCCAAGGCCGACTCCTGAATATCCAATATCTTAGAGCACTCCTTTATATATACCAGCCGTACAATCTCTTCGGGAATGAGCGCGATCGTATCAACGATTTCGGTAATCATCTTTACTTTCTTCGCCGGATCGTTTTCCGCCTCCTTGGCCAACAGGTTTACTTTGAAATGGATAAAGTCGGTCTCGTTTTCGTCTATATAATTAATGAACGATTCGGCGTTTTGCTTGCGTGCAAAGGAATCGGGGTCTTCTCCTTCGGGCAAGAGTACTATCTTGATGTTCAAGCCGTATTCGAGCAAGAGGTCTATTCCCCGCAGGGCTGCTTTTATCCCGGCCTCGTCGCCGTCGTAGAGTACGGTTACATTCTTTGTGAAGCGATAGATAAGGCGTATTTGTCCTTCGGTGAGGGCCGTACCCGACGAGGATACCACATTCTCTATCCCTGCCTGATGCATGGATATTACGTCGGTATAACCTTCTACCAGAAAGCATTTGTCTTTTTTGGCTATGGCCTGACGAGCCGGGTACAAGCCATACAGTTCGTTGCTCTTGTGGTAAATTTCGCTCTCGGGCGAATTAACGTATTTGGCTTTCTCGTCTTTCTTCAACGTCCTTCCGCCAAAGGCGACTACTTTCCCCGACAGTGAATAAACAGGAAACATTACCCTGCCTCTGAATCGGTCGTAGAGTGTGCCGTTGTCCCGAGCAATGGCCAAGCCCGTCTTCTCAAGAAAAGTGGTGTTGTATCCGTTCTTCTCGGCCTCCTTTACCAAGGCATCCCATTCGTCGGGCGAATAACCCAGGCCGAACTTGCGTATCGTGTCTTCGCGGAAGCCCCTTTCTTTGAAATAGCTCAATCCGATGGTCTGACCTTCTTCCGTATCAAATAGGAAACGGGCAAATGTTTTTTGGGCAAAACCATTGATGATAAACATGCTCTCGCGGTCGGTTTGCGCCTGTTTCTGTTCGTCGGTCAGTTCGGTTTCCTGTATCTCTATACTGTACTTTTTGGCTAAATAACGCAAAGCCTCGGGATAGGAGAGGCTCTCGTGTTTCATAATAAAATGAATGGGCGTACCGCCTTCGCCGCAGGAAAAGCATTTGCAGATATTCTTCGAAGGCGAGACATAAAACGAGGGATTGCTATCTTCGTGAAATGGGCATAAACCCACATAGTTCACTCCCCGCTTACGAAGATTAATAAAGTCCGACACAACATCGTATATCTGGGCAACGCTCTGAATGCGTTCTATGGTAGCGTAATCTATCATGAACACAAAGGTACGAATAATTTATCAATTCCACCCCTTCACCTCTACCTTAGGCGTCACACTCGCTTGCGGTGTGTACTCTACCGTGATGGTTTTACTTTCGCCCGGCAATACCGAGAAGTAGTTGTCGCTGTAGAAAGCAGGTAGAATGCGTTCGTCTGTTTGGGGGTCGACGATGGCTACACGGTTGAAGAAGGCGATGGGTTGTCCTTGGGGGTTACTGATAGTTATCTCCATCTTACCCGGAAACAGCACTTTGTGGCTTAGCTTTGCATTGGCTTTCTTCATCTTGTTTAGGCCGGTGTAGTTCCCTTCGGCATTGGGATACCAATAGAGGTTATCGCTCAACAGCTCACCGTGCCTGTCCAGCAATTGCAGGTAAAGGAATCCGCCATTGTCTTTCAACCTTGCCCTTAATGCGCCTTGTACTGAAGAAAATACCTTGGCATCGGAGGCTTCTATGTACACTAATTCCTGACTGAGTACCGATTCGTTACCTTCAATGTCGTAGTATTTGACTACCAACAGCAAGTCGTTGAGTTGTTCGAAGCTATTGTTTACAGCCATGATGCGTTTGGATGCCGGATTGCACATCACGTGTACCAATTCGCTTCCCTTGCGTAGCCCGAAGAGGCAGGCGTTGGGGTCGAGGTAATAGTCATACATCTGCCCGCGGGTGGATGTCCAAGGGTTCTGGGTTTTCCAGATGATTACGCCGGTGTACCATTCCCATAGGTGCGAACTGAAGCCTTCAATCAGGGCGCGGTATTGGTCGTAATTCACCAATTGCGCTTTCATGGCAAAGTCTTTCACGTCGTTGGGTTCGCCGTAAGGCAGCAGGTGGTTTTCATAGCCCACGCCTCCGTAGCGGTGGTAATGCCAGACCGAATCGATATCTTCCTTAAATCGGGCATCGGGATTATAGCGAGGCACAACCAAGTTCTCTTCGGGGATAAAGCGGAGCAAGGATTCGTAGTCCCCTACCCCTACCGAACCTATCTCGGAGTTGAAGGGCCAGGTTTGCCTTTCCCAAAACGACTCTATCGGCTGTATGGTATAAGGTCCGTCGCCATTGCCGCCGATGAAGTTGTACGACCATTCGTCGGAATTGGAGTAATCGATAAACCAGCGCGTCCCGTCTAGTTCGGGTAATAATTGGTCGCGCAGGGCGACGAGTATATCATGCGGGGGCTTAATTTCATTGCCGCCGCACCACATCGCCAGCGAGGGGTAATTGCGAATCATCTTTATCATATCGGCTGCCGACTCCAACACCAAGTTGTGGTCGTCGGGGTATTGGCGTCTTGTCCATTGGTCCTCCGCTTTCAAGGGGTCGAGCCAGCGTCCGTTACAGTCGCCCGAGAACCAGAAGTCCTGTATCACCAGCATCCCATATTTATCGCAGGCTTCGTAGAATTCGGGGCGTTCGGTTAAAGCGCCACCCCAAATGCGGATGAGGTTGAGGTTCATATCGCGATGGTAGCGTATCTCGGCATCGTAGCGTTCGGGGGTGAAGCGCAACATGGCATCGGATATAATCCAGTTGCCGCCTTTGATGAAGATAGGCTGACCGTTCACAAAGATTTGCTTGCTGCGGGTAAAGCCGTTCCACTCGGTCTGTATCTCGCGCACGCCGAATTGTACATCCTCATAGTCCGAAACGTTCTTACTACCGTCGGGCGTAAATTCTATCCTTATATTATATAAGTCTTGCGCACCATAACCCGAAGGCCACCAAAGTTTGGGATTCTGTATGGCATAATCGGGCAAATCTACCACGGCCAGACTATTGGCATTGAGGCTTATGCGCTGCGTTACTTTATTGCCATCGATTTCATAACTCAGCACGCCTGATACTTGCTTATTGCTTGCATTCTCCAATTCCGCCGAAACCATCAGCGTAGCATTATCTTGCTTCCCTTGGGGCTTTCGTTGCCCCGGAACAAGCGTTACGATATGCGGATTTTTTAGGTTTACCTTGCCTGTCTTCTCTATATAGACCTTATCCCAAATCCCTGTGTTGCGGTCGCGTATGGGTTGAATCCAATCCCAGCCGGCCACGTACTGGTGGGTTACGTTCTTGGCGATGCGTCCGTCGCCTCCTTGTCCGCCGTTGGGTTCGCCCACAGGATCGGGAGGATAGACGATGACAGCCAACCGGTTGTTGCCGTTTTTATCCAACAGGTCTGTAATATTAAAGGTCTTGCGAAGAAACATCCCTTCATACTTCTCCTTATTTACTTGTTTCCCGTTCAGGTAGATATTGCAACTGTAATTAATGCCGCGGAAGGTGAGCCATACCTGTTCATCGCCCTTGGGCTTGTCTTCT
>DAIREI010000200.1:0-4132 GCA_036795675.1 Bacteroidales bacterium | reverse complement strand
GGTCTGGATTCCGCGTCCAGGCGGGTGTGGGTTATTCATTTCAATAATATCTAATTATTTTTATTTATGAACAAAAAGCACTTTAACGGTAGTGCGCGACACTACCGTTTCAGGCGCTTCGTGCGCCGGACTTATGCGGCTTTCAACAGCATGCATAAGGTAGTAAGCATCGGGGTGATTACCGGCTGTATGCTTACGTTTGTACACGCTAAGGCCACTTCGGCCGATACGCAGTTTATCGCGATGCCCGATTCCATCCCCGAGCAGGAGCTGGAAGAGCTGGTCGTCACTTCGTCACTGGTGACCCTTCCTATCAATCAGGCCAGCCGGTTGGTGACGGTAGTAACCCGGCAAGAGATTGAGCGACAGCCTGTACAAAGTATTCAGGATATACTCAAGCAAGTCGTAGGCGTGGACGTACGCCAGCGAGGCAGCAACGGAGTATTGGCGGGCATCTCGGTACGTGGCGGTACCTTCGAACAAACAGCCATCCTTCTCAACGGAGCCAACCTCTCCAACCCACAAACGGCTCACTATTCTTTAGACCTCCCCATCAATCTTTCCGACATCGAGCGCATCGAAATCATCGAAGGCCCTTCTTCGCTCCTCTTTGGCGCATCGGCATTCTCCGGCGGAGTGAACATCATCACCAAAAAAGACACCAACAGCAACGTATTCGGTCAAGTGCAGGGCGGAATGTACGGTCAATTAAGCGCAGAGGCTCGCGGAGCGTGTGCTAACGAATCTTCTTTCCATTCCCTCTCGGCAGGCTACAGCCGTTCCGACGGCTACACCAAAAACTCCGACTACAACCTCTTCAACTCCCTCTGGCAAAGCCGATGGAAAGTAGATAAAGCCAAGATAGACCTGCAACTCGGCTACAACCAAAAGCAATACGGAGCCAATACTTTCTATTCCCCGGCTTATACCAACCAGTATGATGATACGAAATCGCTCTTTGCCTCACTGCGGGGGGAAAGCACCGGGAAGCTGAAGTTTATCCCCCAACTTTATTGGAGTCGGCATTACGACGAGTTCCACCTCTTCCGCCCCGGGACGCCCGATATCCCTTCGTGGTACACTGCGCCCAACTCGCATATCTCAGATGTATTTGGCTTCAACCTCAACAGCCAGTACCGCTGGAAGTGGGGCGTGCTCAACTTCGGCGGTGAGCTTCGCAACGAATCCATCCGCAGCTCCAACCTCGGCAAGCCCATCGACAATCCCAAGGACAACTACGCCAACCGGGACAGCCGAACTAACATCAGCTACTTCGCTGAGAACACTTTCCTCATCAATAAACTATCATTGAGCTTGGGGGTATTAGCCAACTATAATACTTCGCTCAACGAAGACTTCTCTTTCCACCCGAGCATCAATGCCGCCTATTGGTTCACTGACAGACTGAAAGCCTTTGCCTCGTACAGTACGGCCACTCGCATGCCCACTTTCACCGACCTTTACTACAAGGGGGCCACCCACGCCGGCAATACGGATGTGAAGCCCGAAGAATCAACCTCCTTCGAGTTAGGATTGAAATACAACCGCTCGATATTTTCGGCTAATATTACCGGCTTCTATTTCAAAGGCAAGAATATGATCGACTGGGTGAAGCGTGCTCCCGAAGATAAATGGGAAACCCGTAACCTGACCGACATAGAACGCTTGGGAGTGGAAACCAACGTTATAATCAACCACTACAATTGCACGCTCCGCCTCGGCTATATGTATATGCACCAGAGCAAAGACAACTCAGGCTGGATATCCAATTATGTGTTGGACTACCTGAAGCACAAGTTCACCGCCGGCTTATCGCATCCCATCTACAAAGGCCTCTCGGCCGACTGGCAGTTTCGTTGGCAAGACCGCGCCGGCACTTATACCAAGTATATCAGTGCGGATAAAGCCGAAGAGACGCCCTACCCTGCCTTTGCTATTTTGGATGTGAAGCTGAATTATAACCGGAAGAATATAAACTTCTTCCTTTCGGTCAACAACTTGTTCGATACTCAGTATTATGATATAGGCAATATCCCGCAACCGGGAGTTTGGGTGATGGGAGGGCTGAGCGTGGCTCTTCGATAATGGCGAAGCAATAACAACGAAAAAATCCCGGAGGGCGCCCTCCGGGATTTAGCTTAGTACTTAATAAGTAATTTACACGATCAAATGTCAGGATATTGCTGCACGGGCAGGCTGTTGATCAAATCCCTGAACTTTCGTCCGAACACAAAGGCCACGCGCTTGCGGATAACCTTGGCAGGAACGGCTTCGTCCGATTCATCGCTTCCCTCGCTTTGCAAGAGAGGTCTGAAGGATCCCAACTCGCCCAACTTCACGCTGTGTCCCAGTGAGATGTAGCGCGGCAGGGCTTCGAACAGGTAGTCGAGCGCCGAGGCGGCTTCGTTCTTGGTGAGTGACGTGTGGATTACCATCCCTTCGATAAAGGTGTTGCGGTCTACCGCCGGCAAGCTACGGGCAATAAGATAATACTTAGGGCGCTGCCGGATTGCGGGGATTCTTTCTCGACTGTACTACATAATGTATAGCCATAATAAATTCATTTTAATTGATTAATAAAATCGGTTTCTTTCTCTCGTGTTTCCTTTTGCAAAATTCAATCACGGTACAAAAATACAGTTCGCGCAAAGCCCGCTTCTACTTGTTTGCGGGGATGGCTATACTACAAAGGGGCATATATTACCCTCAATTTCAAAATAATCGCTATCTTTGCCCCGGCATTTAACTAACATAGGCAGAGAGATTCTGCCGATTATTATATAACATAACGTTCGCAGGATGTCTCAATACGAAAACTGGTAATTTTAGAAAAACGAGACGGAATGTGCAATGTTCATGCTATACAGCGTATGGCGTGGGCTTGCCTGTTTCGTTTTTCGGGTTACCAGTACCTCGTATTGAAGCAGTGTGAGTACCACGCTTCTTTTTCTTGCGGCAAACGAGCCGACCGGGGCGTGACAAGAAAAAATATGGAGAAAAGCACGGGGAGTATGACAAAAAAACAGTATATTTACGCCCGGTTTTGATAAACCTCTTTTTTCGGTCACTTCTAAAGCGACGGCAGAACATAAAACAATCCGTTGGCACGAGAACAGTCAACATTACACACACGACAATTTCTGCCGTCATGGAAACAAATTCTAACGAGAAAACTATTGAGGCAAGGCTGCCTATCAAGATTTTTAATTTTAGGGAAGACGAATTTCTGCTGTACGAAACCGACAACCCGGCTATCGTATTTGTGCAGGAAGGCGAGTTTGTACTTTTTGCCAATCACGACCACGGCCGCCTGCTCGTCAAGGGCGACCTGCTCATTTTACCCGTCAAAGCAGATATATCGTTTCTTACCAAAAGCGGCTGTCGCTTTATGGTTTGGAGAATTGGCGATGTGGCACGGCTTTTCCGCAAACTCGAAGTCGAGGGTATCTGCAATACAGACATGTACAACGAAACAGGAATTATTCTGCCCGCGGCAGAGCCGTTGAGGGCCATGCTCAACAATTTTGCAGAACTGTATTTGCACGGTATACGCAATGCTTCCTTTACAGAAGGCAAACTGGACGAACTCATTTTCCTTATCCACACTTTCTATTCCGGCGAAATAAAAGCCGGGTTTTTCTCGCCCTTGATGAACAGCGATTTCTTTTTCAGAGACCGGGTGATAAAATACTACCGTATAGTAAGCTCGGTAGACGAGCTGGCCGAAAAAACCAACTGTTCGCGAAGCATTTTCCACAAACGTTTCAGGGAAGTTTTCGGCGAAAGCGCCGCCCAATGGATCAACATAGAGAAGTCTCGCGAGATACGCAAAGAATTGAAAACCGGCATCAAGCCCTTCAAACAGATAGCCGAAGACTACGGCTTTTCTTCCATTTCCTACTTCAATCAGTTTTGCCGGAAAAATCTGGGCGATACCCCCGGCAACATACGCAAACTCTCCTTAAACCCATAAAATCGGACAAAATCTAAACAAATTCGGACGATTTCTAAATCGTCACGGACGTATTCGTAAAAAATGTTTTTCAGCGCCGCCGTAATTTTGCAACGTGTTACGGATTGTAAAATAATGTATGTATAACCGTCGCTTTAGAAACAACCGAAAAACAAAGAC
>DAIREI010000199.1:0-4164 GCA_036795675.1 Bacteroidales bacterium | reverse complement strand
CGACCGAGCCGACAAATAAAAATGCCATCTTGGAAGAATATACCGGAGTGAACTGTTCGGCCTGCCCCATCGGCCATCTGTTGTCTAATCAGATAATGAAAAACAACCCCGGCCGCGCTTGGGCTATCAATATCCACCAGGGAGGCTATGCCATCACCAATCCCGACTATCGGACAGACTTTGGAGATGCATTGGCTGAACAAACCGATTTGTACGGCTATCCCGCAGGAACGGTAAACCGACAGTTGTTTCCCGAATTCTCTATGCAAGGAGGAACCGCCATCGGTCATGGCGATTGGCAAAAGGCATGCAATCAGGTACTGATTCAACCGTCTTATGTAAATGTGGCCGCCAAGTCATACTTAAACCTTCTGACAAGAAAACTTTCCATAACTGTGGAAGTCTATTACACCGACGATAGTCCTGTAGATGTAAACAAACTGAACGTTGCCCTATTGCAAAGCCGAATATTGGGCTATCAACTCAATATGGACTTAAATCCCGAGCAAATGGTAGACGGGCAGTACAGCCACAACCACATGTTGCGTCATTTATTTACCGGCCAGTGGGGAGAAGATATAACCACCACTACCCAGGGCTCTTTCTTTTCCTGGACTTTGGAATATGACGTCCCCGAAGACTTTTATGGCATCCCCGTAGACGACCTTGAGCAATTGGAGATTATTGCTTTCGTAGCAGAAGGGAAACAAGAGATAATTTCAGGGATAAAATCGGAGCTTTATTTCGATCACATACAGCCGCGTATGATTGCGCTGGCCGAGATGGAAACCTATTCCTGTAAACCGGAAGTACAATTGGTTGCCACGGTAGATAATACCATGTACGACAAAGACATTACGTCGTTGCGATTTGAGTACGAAATAGACGGCAACCAAGAGGTATTTGTTTACGAAGAAACCATCCCCGCCTTGGAGGTAAGGGAAATTCTATTACCGGTCATCCCCATTATTTCGGGAGAAGAATCGGACATTATAGTGCGATTGACTCGCTTCAACAATGAAGAATTGGATAAAGAAATTGTTTTCAAAACTTCTGTGTCTAAAACCATCGTGGAAGGCGATCCCGACTTTAGCTTCAAACTGGTAACCGACCGCTACGGCAGCCAAACCTCTTTCAAGTTCTTCGACGAAAAGGGAAGCGTAGTACTAAGCGGAGGTCCCTACACCGACCTGAACTACGACGGCACCTCTACCCGCCGCTTTACATTCTCGCCCGATACGGGAAAGAGCTATAAGCTGGAAGTTTACGACAAAGAGGGCAACGGCATCAACAGCGGTAACGGAGAAGGCTACTTTACCCTCACCGACGCCAACGACGACCTTATCATTGACGACGACGGAAAGTTTGGAGCACAAGCCAATTACTATATTTGGGTGAAAGGAGAGGATGTAAAAGTAGAAGACATCGCCGGTGCTGAACTTAGTGTTTACCCCAATCCGGCCGACGATATATTAATCGTCAATACCGAAGCTACCGTCAGCAGAATCGACATCTTCAATCTGCACGGGCAGCTTGTAAAGACGATTGCAAACAACGACCGTATTCTTGTGGACGACTTGGCCCCGGGCATCTATATGCTTAAGGTTGGCACACCTAACGGGAATATTAATTTGAAGTTCATAAAAAGATGAAATATAGCGCACTGAATACTATGAGGCTAAAAAAAATATTCATGACATTAGGGCTGATTTGCCTGATGGGGTTCTCTATCTCTGCCCAAATCAGCCAAGGGGGGATTCCTCCCGGCTTTAACTATACCGCCAAGACGGAAATAGCTGCCAATGAGGTTCCCATTCTTTTTGATGTGGAGCATCTGATATTGGAAGACACATACAATCAAGAGGAATTTGGTACACCTCCCCGGTTTGCGGAAAACATCCCCGTCGACTTCTCGATGAATAATTCGGGGTCGTGGTCTACCCTACCCGACGGAACTGAAATATGGCAATTAAGGATTAAGGCGGCAAACGCCCCGGCACTTATTCTGTCTTACAACGATTTCTATATTCCCCAAGGAGCGTCTCTGTTTATTTACAATATTGACAAGACCCAAGTATTGGGGGCATACACTTACGAAACCCATCCTCGCGGAGGTGCATTCTCTACCCGAATGATTGCAGGCGATGATATTATATTAGAGTACGTGGTTCCTGCCGGCAAACCTGAATTGAAAGAATCGGGGAAGATACATATCTCGGGCGTGGGCTATTGCTACAACCATATCGGAGTGTATTCCGACGGAAGCAAAGCTGCTGCTTACTGCATGATTAATATCAACTGTCCCGAAGGTGACGACTGGCAAGACGAGAAAAGAGGGATAGTTCGCATATCGATGTTTATGAAAGGGGGCTGGTACAATTGCTCAGGCTCTATCGTAAACAATACGGCTCAAGATTTCACTCCCTATCTTCTTTCGGCTTACCATTGCTATGATGGAGCCAATCCGGAAGACTTGGATGTATGGCAATTCGACTTCAATTACGAATCGCCTGTTTGCGAAAATGCCCAACCTCAAGACGTAAAGACGATGGTGGGTTGCCAATTACGAGCCGCAACTCCCGTAAACGGAGGCTCGGATGGACTGTTGTTGGAATTAAACACCGATATTCCCGAAGAGTGGGATGTTTACTATAACGGCTGGAACAGAACGAGTGAAGTAGTAGAAGGAGGAGGCGTAGGCATACATCACCCTGCGGGAGATATAAAGAAAATCTCTACATTCGACAATTATTCTACTACTACCTGGACGGGACAAACCGCCACCGGCGCGTATGATGCTCACTGGTATGTTATCTTTGTAGAAACCGTTAGCGGCCATTCCGTGACGGAAGAAGGCTCTTCGGGCTCTGCTCTATTCTGCTCCGACCACTTAATAATCGGCACACTGACGGGTGGTAATTCCACTTGCGTCAATGTGTACGGAGGCAACCTGTATGGTAAATTCTGGTACCACTGGGATCAGTACGGCGATTCTCCCGAAACGCAGATGAAGTCGTGGTTAGACCCCCTGGACGTAGGCGTTGAAACCTTAGAGGGAAGTTATTTCAATCCTTCACATGCACTAATCTTTACCAATACAAACTCCCTCGAACTGGAAGGGGCTTTCGGTGAAGAAAACCCGGCAAAGTCGATTGAGGTGAAGGGCTATCACTTGACAGGAAATATTCAGGTGGAAGTAGACGGGTTCTTCGTGGCATCGGCCGATGGAGCCAATTGGAGTTCTTCGCTTGAACTGCCAGCAGATGGCGGCGAATTATTTGTGAAATATGTTCCCGGGGTTATCGGTAATCATGCTGGAACAATTACACTTTCGGGTACAGGCGTTGCCAAAGAACGTATCGTCGATTTATTTGCCTCCAGTTGTTTGGAGATTGGATTGGAAACTTCTTTCCCCGATAATGGCCTTGCCAACTCTTCTTATCGCTTCGAACTTGAAGCTACAGGAAGCGAAGGTCCTTATTCGTATGTTTTGGCAGAAGGCAATTTACCGGAAGGGCTTACGCTCAACAATGGTACAATAGAAGGAACTCCTTCGGAGGACGGCTTCTTTGCATTTTCAGTGCTTATCACGGATAAGTACGGCTGCGAATCCATTGTTCCCGTCACAGTATATATTGCACCTTCGCGGATCTCTGTCTTTCCTTACAAGGAAGACTTCGAGTCGACAGCCGAAGCATCAAACTGGAGACAGGTTATGGTTTCGGGCAACGATGCTTGGCTGTTTAGAAGCCAAGGAGCCAGATACGAGTATAAAGAGGTTACCGCCGCTCAAAGTGGAGAATACAATGCTTTATTCTACGGAAATTCTTATACCAAGCCCACCGCACAACTCTATTCGCCCCAACTGGATTTACAATCGTTGAGCAGTCCCACACTCACGTTCTGGTATATGCTGCCTTCGTGGAGTGGCGACTTGGATGAGTTGACCGTCCTCTATAAGAACTATACCCACGATGAGTGGAAGACCTTGAGCGTCTATAGCACAGATACTCGCGATTGGACAGAAGTTACGTTAAGCCTCCCCGAACCGAGCGATGAATACTTTATTGCTTTTCAGGGCCAATCAAATTACGGCTACGGAATAGCGGTGGATAATCTGACCATAAAGAACGACGCTTCCGACATAGAGAATATAACAGACGA
>DAIREI010000198.1:0-4168 GCA_036795675.1 Bacteroidales bacterium | reverse complement strand
AGAGGACAGCCGCTCACGCGGCCATTAAAAAAACTATGTTATTTGAGCGTTCAATGCATCCCAAATTTTCTTAACCGAAAAACTTTGATATTGTCTGATGATTGAAATTGCGACTCACAGCGTATAAAGATACTTGATCTCTTCTGCCCATAATGTCTCGTCGGGAGTTTCCAATATCAAGGGGATATCATCAAAGCGCGGGTCGTTCATAATCATCTTGAACAGGTCGATTCCCATTACTCCCTTCCCGATGCTGTCGTGGCGGTCTACTTTCGTTGCCAATTCTTTTTTAGAATCATTCAGGTGCATCCCTTTCAGGTAAGAGAACCCGATTACTTCCGCGAAGGGATTGAACGTTTCCTTAAACCCGTCTTCCGTCCGTATCTCATACCCTGCCGCAAGCGTATGGGCCGTGTCGAGGCAGACGCCCACACGGCTTTTATCGTCTACCTGTTCAATAATGGCGGCTAATTGCTCGAAAGTATGCCCTAGGTTCGTCCCCTGCCCAGCGGTATTCTCGATAACGGCGCAAACACCCTTCGTCTGCTCAAGCGTCCAATTGATTGAATCGGCAATCCTGCGGAGGCATTCATCAACAGGTATTTTATTCAGGTGGCTGCCGGGATGGAAATTCAAGCGGTCCAAACCCAATTGTTCGCATCGCTGCATTTCGTCCAAGAAAGCGTCTCTCGACTTTTGCAACCCCTCACTCTCGGGATGGCCTAAGTTTATCAGATAGCTGTCATGCGGAAGAATATGCTTAGACAAGAAACCGTATTCTTTACAGCGCTCCTTAAAAAGAGTGATGCTCTTCTCCGTCAATGGGGCGGATTCCCATTGCCGTTGATTCTTGGTGAACAGGGCAAAAGCCTTGGCTCCTATCGCATGGGCATTTACGGGTGCATTCTCTACGCCGCCCGCCGCGCTTACATGTGCTCCTATGTATTTCATATTTGTTTTTATTTAATAATTCTGTTTTGTCGCTGCCGGTTGTAATTGTTCTATTTTATTGTCAATTTCTTTAATCCGCTCAATCCAATATTTCTTTGCTTCTTCATTACTTATCGTTCCTTTCTTCCGATGCACATAGGGAGTATTGGCTATATAATTCCAATTTTTACTTTTGTCCCTGTCGATTTCCTGTTTACTAACCGGCTCTTCCCTTTGTCGCCAAAAGTCTAATTGGCTTTGGAAGCCTTGTCTCTTTTCCTGAAAATAAGCAATCAAACTTTCGGTTGTATTGGGGATATATCCCGGTCCGCTGCATCCACAAGAATGATAAGCTATCCCCACGGAATACAACCGTTTTATATGCTCCCAATCTTTTATGCAGTCTTTTTTAGATGCCTTGAAGTCTTTGCCCATATTAGCCATCAACTCTCCGCATTCGGGGCATCGTGCTTCTTTTTGTTCAAAATCGTCGCTGCCTGTAATATCGCTCAAAAGCCTTCGCTTAAAACTCTTGCGGCACTTAAAACAAGCATAATGAGGCTTGTATTTTGTCATTGCATATCTACACATATTCTTCGTCTTTTGTTAATTGACTTTCCCTATCATCCAGATCAGGTATACGGCATAAATACAGAGCAACAACAGACCCTCCCACCGTTTGATTTCGTGTTTCTTGTTCGTCATAACGAATATCCACACCAGCCCACTGCCTAAGGCGGCCATCGCCAAGTCGACCACCATACCGTCGTAGGCGGGTAAGGGACGAATCAGGGCACTGGTCCCGAGAATGAAGAACACGTTGAATATATTCGTTCCGATAACGTTCCCCAACGCGATATCCGAATTCTTCTTGGTTGCCGCCACTACCGATGTAGCCAACTCGGGCAACGAAGTTCCCAATGCCACAACCGTCAGGCCGATAATCGACTGACTGATTCCCAATGATTCGGCAATTCGGGTAGCGCTTCCTACTATCATCTGCCCGGCTGCCACAAGCGCCAACAGGCCGCCCCCTATCATCAGAAAATAGACCCAACGCTTCTTCAATTTGCTGTTCGATTCCCGTTCGGTTGTTTCAGCGGCGGATTGCATTTTAGTCGACTGCCGGACCGTCCAGAACATGAAGAACACAAAAACCACCAGCAGGATCACTCCGTCTATTCTCGACAACATGTCATCGAAACACCATGCCAGCAACAGGATAGCCACCGGGGCTATAACACTCAGTGGAATGTCGAACCGGCGCGAGCTTTTCTGCGACACAATAGGGAAAACCAGGGCGGTCACCCCGAGGATGACAAATATATTGATCGTGTTGCTGCCGATGATGTTGGTAAGCGCAATGTCGGTCGTTTCAGGGTCTGCTGCCGCCACCAGATTCACGACCAGCTCCGGAGCAGACGTGCCGAAGGCGACAATGGTCAACCCGATGATAAGGTTGGGTACATTGAAGTGCTTGGCTATCCCTACTGAACCGTCGACTAAGTAATTGGCTCCAACAATCAGCAGTACAAATCCGGTGATAATTAAAATATAGTCCATTATACGTTTCTTTTTTAGTCTTCTTTTTCAATTCCGTTTATAGCCTCGACTACGTTGATGATATAATCGCCCGTGCGTTCGTATTCGTCAATGATATCCATATAGGTTACACTGGCCTGATAGTCATATTTCTGTTCTTTCACATCCTCGATGTTTTGCAATTTAAGTTGGTCGCGGAAGTTATTGATTTCGTTTTCCAAATTTTCCGAACGGTTACATTCGTCGGCATCGGGTGTGTGGGAAGCGTCTAATTGTTGCTTCATCACCCGAAGCGCTTCATCCGTCAAATCCATCATCAGTTTTACATTGGCGTCCATTCGCGGCGTGTAGAGCGATTTATCGTTGCGTTTGCGCATAATGGTTTTGGCAAGGTTGAAACAACCGTCGGCGACGCTTTCAATCTCCGAAACTACCCGCAACATCTTTTGGAGTTCAAATTTCCCCTCATCGCTCAACCGTCCGTCGGCCACTTTGGTCAGATAGCCGGCAATCTCTAATTCCATCCGGTCGCTTATGCTTTCGTATTTCTCAATGCGGCTGAAGAGCTTGATAAATTCGTTTTCGTTATCCTCATCGTATAACGAGCGAACCATATCCAACATCCGCCCGGTGCGCTCGCCGTAGACAGCGATCTCTTTCTTCGCCTGCAACAAGGAGAGTTCGGAGGTAGAAAGTATCCCGCGCGATATGAATTTCAGTTGGAATTCTTCATCCGATTCCCGTTGCGGAATCAGGGCGGAGACAATTCGCGCGATGCCATTCACAAACCAGATCATAATGAAGGTGTTGGTGATATTGAACAGCGTATGGAACAACGAAAGAGCGTAGGAAGTAGACTCGATGTGGGCAAGTTGACGGGTAACCGGATAGAAGACCGCCAGCATCCAGGTCACCCCAAAGACATTGAAGACCAAGTGGGCCAGCGCCGCCCGTTTGGCCGAGACGTTGGCCGGAATCGCCGCAATGTTGGCCGTGACGGTTGTCCCGATATTCTCGCCCAGCACCATTGCCGCACCCAACTCGAAGGGAATCCAACCCTTGGCGCACATGATAAGCGTGATAGCCATCGTTGCACTGGATGATTGCACTATGATAGTCAATATAGTCCCGACCCCGAGGAATAGCAAGACGGATCCAAAGCCCAAGTCGGTATAGCGGGAGAGAAATTCGAGAATGTCCGGATTGGCTTGCAGGTCGGGTACGGCGTTCTTCAGCAGTTCGAGCCCCATGAACAAGAACGCGAATCCCATAATAAATTCGCCGATGGATTTACGCTTTCCTTTAGATGAGAAAATGAATGGGATAGCCAAGGCCATTAAAGGGACGGCCAATGCGGCAATGCTGACCTGGAACCCCAGCAACGAGATGATCCAAGCAGTGGCTGTAGTCCCGATATTAGCTCCCATAATAACCGATATGGCCTGCGTAAGCCCCAACAACCCTGCGTTTACGAAGCTGACAACCATTACCGTAGTGGCCGAAGAGGATTGTATGAGGGCGGTAATAGAAAAGCCGGTCAACACCCCGGTAAAACGGTTTTTGGTCATGGCGGAGAGAATCGACCTCATTTTGTTGCCCGCCATTTTTTGTAACCCCTCGCTCATAATTTTCATTCCGTAGAGGAATAATCCTAATGCGCCGATTAGGGTGAGGAAATCAAAAAAAGAATAATTCA
>DAIREI010000197.1:0-4174 GCA_036795675.1 Bacteroidales bacterium | reverse complement strand
GCGCGCGTTAGGGATAATAGTGGAAATGCTTTTGCCGCTTGGCGGCAAAACATTGCAACGGATAGCCCGACCCGCAGGGGAACGCCCCAATGAATAATTCTTTTTGACATTTTGTTTCCTATATAATAAAAAAGCACTACTTTTGCCTCTTTATTAAATCATAAATTGTATGAAGAAAATCCTTTTGTCTATTTTTTTATTAGCAACTATGACAGTAGCACAGGCAAACCCTTTCCTTAGTAAGTACAAAACTCCACACGAAACTCCTCCATTCGACAAGATTAAAGTGACGGACTATGAGCCGGCATTTGAGGAAGGCATGAAACGTCACAACAAGGAAATAGAGAAAATTGTAAATAACAAGGCGGCAGCGACCTTTCAAAACACGATTGAGGCGCTGGAATTTTCGGGCGAACTGCTCGGAAACGTGAGTACGGTATTTTTCAATCTGCTAAGCTCTGAAAGCAACGATGCGATGATGGAAATATCGCAAAGAATGCAACCTAAACTTACGCAACACTCAAACAACATCAACCTGAACGAGAAGCTTTTCCAACGGGTAAAGGCGGTTTACGACCAAAAGGAACTGCTGCACCTGAATAAGGAACAGATGCGCCTGCTGGATAATACCTACGATAGCTTTGTGAATCGCGGCGCCAACCTTAGCCCCGCCGATAAAGAGACCTACCGCAAGCTCTCGGCCGATTTGAGCAACTACACGCTTAAATTCGGGCAGAACGTGCTGAAGGCGACAAACGCTTACACCATGGTAATCAGCGATAAGAAAGACCTGGCAGGACTTCCGCAAGATGTAATTGATGCTGCTGCCGAATTGGCCAAGGCGAAAGACAAAACGGGTTGGGTATTCGACCTGTCGGCTCCCAGCTACGGTGCATTTATGAAATATTCTTCCAACCGCGACCTGCGCAAGGAGCTTTACATGGCATACAACACGCGTACCATAAGCGGCGAATACAGCAATATAGATAATATAAAAGGAATTATCAATACGCGCCTGGCTATTGCCAACCTGATGGGATATAATAATTATGCCGACCAGGTATTGCGCAAGCGCATGGCAGCCAACACCAAAGGTGTAATGGATTTGCTGGAAGAACTGCTGGAAGGCTATCAGCAATCGGCCTATCAGGAGTACCGCGAGGTACAGGGTTTTGCCATCGGTAAAGAGGGAGAGAACATTGAAGTAAGACCTTATGATTGGTCGTATTACTCAGACAAGTTGAAAGATGCCAAGTTCGACCTGAACGATGAAATGGTGAAGCCATACTTCGAATTGGAGAACGTAAAGCGCGGCGTATTCGGCCTGGCTACCGATCTCTATGGCATCACGTTCAAGAAAAACACCAATATACCCGTTTATCACCCCGAAGTAGAAGCCTTTGACGTGTTTGATAAAGAGGGCAAATTCCTTTCCGTGCTTTTCACCGATTTCCATCCCAGAGCAGGCAAACGCCCGGGTGCGTGGATGACCGAATACAGAAGCCAGGAAGTGCGCAACGGCAAAATGATTCGTCCGCATATTTCTATCGTGATGAACTTTACCCGTCCTACGGGAAGTAAACCCGCCTTGCTCACTTTCGATGAGGTGGAAACCTTCTTGCATGAGTTTGGCCATGCTTTGCACGGTATGTTTGCCAATACGGTTTATCCCAGCATGTCGGGTACCAGCGTTTACCGCGATTTTGTTGAGCTTCCCTCGCAAATCATGGAGAACTTCTTGTTGGAAAAGGAATACTTAGACCTCTTTGCCGTTCATTACGAAACGGGCGAGAAGATTCCTGCCGAGCTGGTTAAGAAAATCATCGATGCCGCTAACTTCAACGTAGGTTATCTTTGTCTGCGTCAATTGAGTTTCGGCATGTTAGACATGGCATACCATACAATTACAGAGCCTTATATGGGCGATGTAGCACACTTTGAATACGAAGCCATCGAGCCGACCAATGTGATGCCTCCTGTGGAAGGGGCTATCATGTCGCCGACGTTCAGTCATATTTTCTCCGGTGGATACGCAGCCGGTTACTACTCATACAAATGGGCCGAAGTGCTTGATGCCGACGCGTTCGCTTTCTTTAAGGAAAAAGGCATATTCAATCAGGAAGTAGCTAATTTGTTCTACGAAAATGTACTGTCGAAAGGCGGTACCGAAGACCCCATGGAGTTGTATGTTCGCTTCCGCGGACAAAAGCCCACCACCGATGCATTGCTAAAGAGAAGTGGAATCATCAACTAATTTAATATACGTTTTATGAAGAAGTTATTATTAATTATGAGTGTAGTTATGTGTATCACATCTTGCACGAAGAAAGAAGAAGAAGGACCTAAGAACCCGTTCTTCAAAACTTGGGACACGCCTTATCAGGTAGCTCCGTTTGACGAGATAACTGTTG
Source organism: Bacteroidales bacterium (assembly GCA_036795675.1). Taxonomy (GTDB): domain Bacteria; phylum Bacteroidota; class Bacteroidia; order Bacteroidales; family Azobacteroidaceae; genus Azobacteroides. The sequence continues at coordinate 1,763 of DAIREI010000197.1, read as the reverse complement.
CCGATTACAAAGAGGCCCTCTACAAAGGAATGGAAGAACATCAAGCCGAAATTGACGCTATAGTCAATAGCGAGGCTGCTCCTACATTCGAGAACGTAATTGCCGCTTATGACAGGTCGGGCGAATTGCTGTCGAGAGTTTCGGGTGTGTTTTATGCGCAATGCAGTTCAGACGGTACAGACGAAATGCGCGCATTGGAAACCGAAATTGCTCCCGAGATGAGCAAGCACAGAAACAAGATTATGATGAATCCGGGGCTGTTTGCCAAGGTGAAGGAAGTAAAGAACACCGTAGACCCGGCAACATTGAGCGACGAGGAAAAGACCTTGTTGGAAGATATTTATATCAACTTTATCCGTGGCGGCGCATTGCTTGAAGGCGAAGCTGCCGACCGCTTCAAGGCCATCAACGAAGAATTGTCTACCTTGCAAAACAAGTTCGGCCAGAACTTGGTAAAAGAAACCGCTGGTTATCAGTTTGTTGTAGACGATGAGAAGAACCTGGCAGGCATGTCGCCCGACGCCATCGCTGCCGCTGCCATTCGCGCTACCGATAAAGGCCTGGAAGGCAAGTGGGTGTTTGGTTTGGACAACCCCAGCGTAATGCCTTTCCTCTTTTCTAACGAGAATCGCAACCTGCGCAAAGAAATCCTCGATGCCTACCTCAACCGTTGCAACAACAACAACGATAATGACAATAAAAACGTACTGAAACGTATAGTTGAGCTTCGCTTAGAGCAAGCCAACCTATTAGGCTTTAGCGACTTTGCCGCTTATGCTTTAGATCGTCGTATGGCCAAGAATACAGAAAATGTATATGACTTGCTCGATAAGATCTGGATGCCGGCATTAAACAAAGCCAAAGAAGAGAGAGCCGATATGCAAAAGATGGTGGGCGGTAAGTTCAGACTCGCTGCTTCCGATTGGCGCTTCTATTCTGAAAAGGTGAAGGAAAGCAAGTACAGCCTATCTGACGAGATGCTTCGTCCTTACTTCAAGGCCGAGAACGTACGCGATGGTATATTCTTTGTATGCAATCAGTTATATGGAATTACTTTCAAGCAGGAGACCAACATTCCGAAGCCTAATGCAGACGTAGAAACCTTTGTTTGCTACGACAACGACGGCACAACCGTGCTGGGCGTATTGTTTATCGACCTGTATGCACGTCCCGGATTGAAGAGGGTAGGGGCCTGGTGCGGAACTTACCGTGGCGCCTCAGACGATGCTCAAGGCAAGCGCATTATACCTCTTACCTATATCTGCTGCAACTTTACGCCTCCCATCGGCGACGCCGCTGCATTGCTTACACCGGACGAAACGGAAACGTTCTTCCACGAATTTGGACATGCATTGCACAACTTATTCAAAATGACCAAGTACAAAGGCACCTCAAGCGTTCCCCGCGACTTTGTTGAGCTTCCCTCACAAATTATGGAACACTGGGCATTCGAACCTCAAGTGTTGGCCAACTATGCCAAGCATTACGAAACAGGTGAAGTTATTCCGCAAGAATTGGTAGACAAGATGCAAGCCGCCGGCAAGTACGGACAAGGATTCGCTACCACCGAATTCCTTGCTGCCGCTTATTTGGATATGGATTATCACGTAAATCCCAATCCGGCAGACATCGACGTATTGAAATTTGAATCATCTACCTTAGGTAATAGGGGCTTGATTCCCGAAATTCCTCCCCGCTACCGCAGCACCTACTTCAATCATACCTTCGGAGGCGGATACTCAGCCGGCTACTACAGCTATATC
>DAIREI010000196.1:0-4232 GCA_036795675.1 Bacteroidales bacterium | reverse complement strand
CTCTTTATTTAGAAGCCGACCGCTTTATGAAGGATGAACTTCCTTTTTTGAATTCTCATTTCGATAGAACTGATTTGGCTACGGCATTGAATGTCGATGTTAAGGTATTAGACGATATGATTAAGGAGAATGCCAAAATGTCGGCCAAGGAGTATATTGATGATTATCGCTTCAACTATGCCATTGACCTGATGAATTCTAAAAACCTGAAGAACATCCGCAACGTAGTGCACCTGTCTGGTTTCTCCAACTCGCGGAAGTTTTATCGCCTGTTCCGGCAGCGATACAAACATACTCCCACGGAATATTTAAGCAATAATAATCCAAAAACAAATACTGATTATAATATAGAATAATAAAAACCAAACTGCCGTAAATTTTACACTCAGTAAAATTTACATAATAAGTGTGTATTGTTTAGTGGGGAGATTTTTTCGTGAGAGACGATCTCCTTTTTTATTGCTTGATAACCGACTTTTTCTTAACTTTGACGCCATATTTACAAACACATTTATAAACTTCATTAGCCCCTTTGGCGTTATAGCATAAATATGGTATCAATGATATCATTCTCTGTTTTAGGTTTTATTACTAACATCAGTTCATTCTTTCAACAGCCCGATATGCCCATGTATATTACGTTGGCAGTATTGGTATTGGCCGCAGTCTTTTTTGCCCTGGGCAAGATAAGATCGGATATTGTGGCCATGTGCGCCTTACTTACGCTGCTCCTTACCAATGTGCTTACGGTGGGCGAGGCCTTATCGGGTTTCTCTAATAGTATTGTGATTATGATGGCGGCCTTGTTTATTGTGGGCGGCGGCATATTCCAGACAGGGCTGGCCAAGATAATCAGCACCAAGATACTGAACCTCGCAGGGAACAACGATAAGCGTCTCTTTATTCTTATCATGTTGGTTACGGCGGTAATCGGCTCGTTTGTGAGTAACACCGGTACTGTAGCCTTGATGCTGCCTATTGTAATTAGCTTGGCGGCTACGGCCAATACCGATTCGCGACGTTTCCTCATGCCCTTGGCTTTTGCAAGTAGTATGGGAGGAATGATGACACTTATCGGTACGCCTCCCAACCTGATAATAAGCGGGGTGCTGAAGGATGCCGGATTGGGCGAACTCACCTTCTTCTCTTTCCTTCCCGTGGGTATCATCACGCTTGTATTGGGCATCATCACGCTTTGGCCGATGAGTAAATCGCTGGTGTCGAAGAAAGATAAGTCGAAAGGAAATAATGCCAACAAGGAGACACTGAACGAACTGTCGCAAAAGTATCAGATTGCACAGAATCTCTACCGGATAAAGGTAAATACCGGATCGGGAATCGTGGGTAAACCGCTTAAGGACCTGAATATCACCGACCGCTATAATGTTACCATCGCCGAGATACGCCGCGAAGCTCAAGGCCGTTTCCGCAAAACGGTCAACTTCAAGATGGCGGGGCCGGATAGTGTAATCAATGGCAACGACCTGCTGTATGTATTGGGCGAGTTTGATAATATCGAGTACTTTGTAGTGGATAATAAGCTGTTGCTGGTTGATACCCATGAAACAGAATCAAAAGTTGCATCAGTCTCCGAAACGGGAGGCATGGACTTTGGCGATCTGGGCATTGCCGAGTTGGTGCTGATGTCCAACTCGAAGCTGGTGAATAAACGAGTGAAGGATTCGGGCTTTCGCAACCTGTACAATGTTAATATACTGGGCATACAACGTCACGACGAGTACATCCTGCAAGACGTAAAAGACAAACGGATGAAGGCGGGCGACGTATTGCTGATTCAAGGGAAATGGGACGACATCAATAAGCTTAGCGAAAGCGATGGCGAGGAGTGGGTAGTGGTAGGCCAGCCTAAGGTGGAGGCTGAAAAAATTCCGCTGACTGCTAAAGCGCCTATCGCAGCGGCTATAATGATAACTATGGTTATTGTGATGGCCTTCGGGTGGTTACCACCCGTTACCACCCGTTACCACCGCGTTGGTTGCCGCCATATTGATGATACTTACGGGTTGCTTGCGCAATGTAGAGTCGGCCTATAAAACGATTAATTGGGAGAGTATTGTACTCTTTGCCGCTATGATTCCATTGGCCACTGCCATGGAGAAGACGGGCACTTCGGCTGCCATATCGGGGGGTATTGTGTCGGGGCTTGGGCCATACGGACCTATAGCTGTGCTGGCCGGAATATACCTGACCACCTCGTTCCTTACGCTGTTTTTGAGTAATACAGCCACCGCCGTACTCTTCGCCCCGATAGCCTTGCAAGCCGCGTTGGATATGGGTGTTAATCCCAAAGCATTCCTCTTCGCGGTAACGGTGGCTGCCAGCATGTGCTTCGCCAGCCCCTTCTCTACGCCACCCAATGCCTTGGTAATGTCGGCCGGGCGATACACCTTTATGGATTATGTAAAGATAGGCTTGCCCTTGCAGATACTGTACGCCATAGTAATGATCATTGTACTGCCGCTGCTGTTTCCGTTTTGATCACCTCCCCCAGCCCCTCCCAAGGAGGGGAGACTGACGAGGTGTCTGATAAATAAGATGAATATTGAAGAATGAAAAGTATCGCTTCGCGCCATCCCCCTCCTTGGGAGGGGTTAGGGGAGGTGATTAAACAATAAAAGACATGGAAGAAAAAGACAAAAAAGACTTGCCGAAGGCAAACATCGTAGGCGAAACCAATCGTGAAATTATGTCGGAAAAACCAAAGAAGAAAGAAAACGGCGACGTATCCGACGAGGAAGTGGAACAACAAAATGTGTTGCTCGGGCCTGATCCCGATTCGCTGAACAAGCGCGGATAATGCAGTGACTAAACACAAAGAGAGGAGAGCTAATAACTCTCCTCTCTTTGTTTGGGGTGGAAGACGGGATTCGAACCCGCGACCCTCAGAACCACAATCTGATGCTCTAACCGACTGAGCTACAACCACCATGTTTTATCGCAAATCACTTTTGCGTGTGCAAAGATACGATATTGTTTTTAATTACCAAAGGTTGATGCCGGAATTTTTGAGCGGAACTTGTATTCAGGCACTCCCTCGTTGTGCTGGTTTAGTACCTCTCGTGCGTTCCTGGTGAAGAAACGCATTTTCTTGTGCGATTCATAGTCCAACTCGATAGCGCCTTCGCTCAACACGGGGTAGTCGAGATTCTCGGCTAAGCTTACGGGAACGGCCTCGTAAATCAATCGCCCGGCCTCTCTGTAGCGGTGACGGTAGACGAGCATATACCCCGCCGATTTAATCCGTACCCCGGCAAGGGTCTTCTCCAATACCACCTTTACTAGCTGTCCGCCGTCGGTGTTCTTGGCCGTCATCCCCGAAATAAGGTTCCCCAGCGAGTAGACCACCACGTTGGAGATATTCCCTTTCTCGTCCAAAATGGTTTTAGAAGGTTGTACCACATGCGGGTGCGAGCCGATAACGAGATCTACGCCCTCCTCTACCAAGAGGTCGGCCAAGCGTTCCTGTGTCTTGTTCTGCATCAGCTTATATTCGTCTCCCCAGTGCATCAGAGCAATGATAATATCGGGTTGCATAGTCTTCGCTTGGCGAATGTCGTCGCGAATCCGTTGTTCGTCGATATAGTTCACCTCGATGGGCTTTTGAGGCGTAATGCCGTTGGTGCCGTAGGTATAGTTGAGAATGGCGAAGCGCAGGTCGTTTTTTTCGATTAAAAGGGGATATTTCTCTTCTCTTTCCGCCGCATCGCGGAATACACCCGTGTGTTTCACCTGCATGGAGTCGAGCATCTGAAGCGTTTGCATCGTACCCTTCTTTCCCCAATCGAGGATGTGATTATTGGCTGTAACAAAGACATCAAAGCCCGCGTCCTTCAGGGCGTAAGCATATTCGTCAGGAGCGCTGAAGCAAGGATAACCCTTGTAAGGCTTACCCGCCAGAGTCACTTCCAAGTTTACGAAGGATAAATCAGCCGCCTCCACTTCGGGTTGGATGTGTCGGAAATAGCCCGAGTAATCGTAAGTGCCGTCGCGGTAAGCATGGTCAATCTGCGACTGGTGCAACATGGCGTCGCCTGCAAAAAGCAAGGTAAACTCCTGCCCCAACGATTTAAGGGGGAGCAGAAGTAAGAAGAAGAGCAGAGTTAGTTTGTTCATTTCGAGGGCAAAGCTACGCAAAATTTCCGAGGATTTCTCTTTAGAGTTTCTCTTTTAATTGTTTTCCCAATAGAGTTAAATGGTATTTTTGCTGACTG
>DAIREI010000195.1:0-4250 GCA_036795675.1 Bacteroidales bacterium | reverse complement strand
CCGGGTTTAAACTCCTCACACTTTCCATCGGAAGATATACCTTAGTAGACTCCTTTGTCTCAGTCTTATCATCTCTTCCGCCTAGGATAGAAGACGCATTATCGCACGCTGTCAGCATAAATATCAGTACAAAGCTGAAGAATAAAAGCTTAATTATACTGTCTGCCCCGGTATGCTCTTCCGGGTCTATTCCTCTTATTATTCCTCTTATATACGGTACCTCCAATCCTTTGAAAGCATGGTGAAGCACGGCAGCCATTGAACGGGTGTCGTCAATGTCGAAGATTTTATCTTTTACTCCTTCGTTCAGTATGAGTTGGATATAAGCAATCTCTTTCAGGTCGAAGTCTTTCCTTACGTTCTCTACCCGCCAGATGTCGCGGAAGAAGTTGGCCTTGAGCGTACCGTTACGGAAGACGACATCCTTTATCGATTGCAACCTCACGTTGATGAACTCCAGCAACTTCTCATCGGCCGGCAGGTCTTTCTTGGCTACCGTCTCCAACGAGTCGTAGAGAATGGCCAGTTCAGATTGTATTACCGCCTGATAAATCTCCGTCTTGTTGTTGAAGTAGGTGTAGAGGGTACGGCGCCCTTTCTTTGAGGCTAGTGCAATATCGTTCATAGTTGTATTCTCAACTCCTATTCTCGCAAAGAGCTGACGTGCTACATCAATAAGTTTCTCGCGGGTTTTTGCCATAGCCTTGTTGGGCATAAATTGCACACGTATATAAGTGAATGTGCAAATTTAGTTGTAATAACCCGTTCAAGCAAGGGATTGATAAAAAAGTTTAGAATAAATTTGTTTTATGGGAAATAGTTGTTACCTTTGCACTCTCAAAACATCGCGGGGTGGAGCAGTTGGTAGCTCGTTGGGCTCATAACCCAAAGGTCGTAGGTTCAAGTCCTTCCCCCGCAACTACTGAAAAGCCGCTGAATAAGCGGCTTTTTTCGTTGATTGGCAAGAATTTCTAATTTGTCAATATTGCTATTCAAAACATTTAATAGTACAAAAGAACTTGCAAATATATTCTGCCGAGCAAAGAAAATAAGCTTGATGAGGCGGCAAAACAGGCTTGGGGACTTTAAAGATATATACAATAAACATGTTTAAAGGGTGTAGACCTTCAAACTCCGACACTGTACACCTTCTAACCTCAAGGGTCTATATCTTTAAAGTCCTCAAGTCTATGTTGATTTTTCTGCAAGCTTATCTTGCGGGATGTTGAAGTCTATTTTGCTGGCTGCTGGAACCTGTCTTCCAAAAAAGCGGCTATCCACACATTAAGGCTGTCTAAGAGTACGGGCGAATCTTTTCTTACTGCCCAGGCTTGCCATTGGGTGAAACTGATGTCGGTGTCTATATCAATTGTGGGGAAAAATTCTTTATTGGCTGCGGCCACGGCGTTATCAACCACGGCATAATCTATCTGGCCGTCTACCACCCTATATATCAACTGCTCGGAAGTGCAATCGGCTACCTCCATAATGTGGATGGGTTCGGCCATCTCTTCCGACAGGTTTTTCAAGCGAAGCCAGGCCGGCGAACCCTGCACGATATACACTTCTTTGTAGGCCAGATCGAGTTGGCTGTTTATGGTTTTGCTGTTATCTTTGGTTGTCCGTTGCACCAATACTTGCTTGTTTTGTACGAAAGGGAGGGTGAATGCCAGGCGTTTTCTATTTTCTTTGGTAACGGGTATATTGCGTGCAATTACATCGTAAGTCTTATCTTCAAGGCCTTTCAACGAGGCTTCGAGGTCGTTTTTGAGAAGCATATTCACTTCCAACTCCGAACGCCGGGCAATGTATTTGCACAACTCGTACTGTTGCTCGGCAATGCTGTCGTTGATAAAGCGGTAGTTTACCGTATTGTATTCGGTTACGATGTTCAGGATTCCCTCGTTGGTTATTTGGCTTAGGTCGCGGGGCGATTCCCGCCTCATCTTGTCGAGAAAGAACATCAGTACCAGGACTAAAACCAGCGAAATGATTAAGATGTTTAAGTATTTGATATAGTTTTTCATAGTTGGATAACCGGTTAGTTAATGAAGTCGACCGAAAGCCCCAGGCGCAGTACCGTGGGGTTGAACGGGTAGTGGGGCGTGGAGAAATACTCGGGCCGCGAGATAACGTAAGGCGCTATATTGTAATATTGTATATAGAAGCGTGCTTGCTTAAGGTGGCAGTTGAGGAATCCCGATACCAGTGGGTAATTGCCTATCTCTACCTCGTCTTGCAGGCGAAACTGCTGGGTGGCGGGTTCGTAGATAGGAGCCTTGTATTTGGTCCAGTAATAGGCGTTTATCCCTGCCTGGATGGTGAGAACTTTGGCTACTTTGAAGTCGAAGTATAAGCTGGAGTAGGCCGTAAAGTCGGGCAAGGGGATGATACTTTTATCGCCCGATAGCTGATAGGCTAAGCTATTGTCACAATGCAGCGCCCGGTAGTGGAAATTCTGGTCGAGCCTTACCCCGATCACCTGAATGCTGCCGCTGTGCTGGACAGGATAACCCCTTTGGTCGAAATAGATGTAATTGCTTACGTTTTCTATGTCGAGGCTTATTTTGGTTAGTGTGTGTGGGATGGTAACAACGCCGCCTATGTACACTTTTCGAACTTTATCGAAATCGTTGTGCCAGACAAAATACTTGCTCTGAAAATGGTTCTCGTAGAAGGTAGGCGACAAGTTTTTGACAGAGCCGTACACATCAATCGAGGCGGTATCGTTGAAGATGGGGAAGCGCGTCTCGATATGTCCTTTCAAATCAAAGTCGCCCAGGTTATGGCCAATCACCCCGATGCTCCCTTGGGCATCGTAGCGCAGTATCTTCCCTTGCCGTTTGGCTATCTCTCCGCCTACATAAGTGGAGTTATGGTAGGTATTGCCCATCTTGATGATGCGATGCTCATTGCCTTCTATATTTTGCATGAGGTAATCGATGCCCAAGGCGGCAATGGAATCGTTAATGCCTAAATAAGGTAGGGCGTAGTGGCGGGTTTCGTGCGTGATGAAAGCCGTAAGGTCGAACTTCGACCACGAGCTGAAGCCTTCGCGCAAGGAGATGGCCGCCGTGTTTTTTAATGACCAATAGGCCGTTGTGTCGCTCTGATAATCGGGAGCGTCAAGAAAGTTGCGATTATCGTAGTAATTATCTAAGTAGTAATAGTTGTCGGAATAGAAGCGCCTTTTACAGTCTTTGTAATCGAAGGTGTAGATAAGGCTCGATACGGGAACGAATTGCCGTATCGTGTCGCCTTCTTCGCTCAGGTATTCCGTATCGCGCTCAAAACCCAGGTTGTAGCGGTAATTAAGGTAGGCACGTATGCCCTTAAAGCTGTTCCAGGTGTCTTGCAGGTGTGTATCGAAGTCGCGCGGACTCAGGTTCTTTTGTCCGAACTTGTCGGGGTCGATGATGTAGTCGTCATCGGTCAATCCGCCGTTCTCGGCATTGGTATAACTTATCGGATTGAAAAGCAGATGCACCTGATGCCTGTCGGAGATGTAGTTGCCGAACAGCGACCAATCCATGTGCTTGGATTGCTGCGACTTGTATTGTCCGCGGGCATAGAGGTAGTCGATATCGAACCCTACGTTCAGTTTCTTTCCGAAGTTGACCGCCAAGATGGCTTGAAAGCGCTCTTCGCGTACGCTCCTTCCTCCTGATCGCTGGTAAGAGAGATTGGAGTAGGGAATCTTGGTGTTGATGAAATTGAATGTGTTGAGCGACTTAAGATAGGGCCAATAGTGGTCGGCAAACATAAAGTCGCCCCGGTCGGCACGCTCGAAGTAAAGGCGCGATTCGGATGCGGTACCCAGGTTGCCCAGGTGGGCGACCGAGAGGCCAACGCCTTCTGCCGTACTGCGGTTGAAGTAATCGGTAAGTGTAGTGTCGGGTTTGCCTACAATTATTTCGCCGGTGCGCTCGGTTATGCGCCAGAAGCGGATTTTGGTGGAGTCTGCCTCAAGGTAAAGAGGCTCGAGAGCGTGTGTGTGATCATGGTCGTACTCATGATCGTGGGTATGGTCATGCGGCTCTTCAATTAATTCTTCTTCTTGATGTTCGTCTGTTTCCGCATCGATAATGTCCTGTCCGAATAAGTAACAGGGAATAAAAAGAAGAAGAATTAATATGGATCGAAGAGTCTTCAAGATAGATGAAATAGAAATTCAAAATTCAAAATTTAAGATTGCGCGAAGCGAAATCAAAACATACTTTTGTCATTGCGGACTTGATCCACGGCTCGAA
>DAIREI010000194.1:0-4273 GCA_036795675.1 Bacteroidales bacterium | reverse complement strand
AAGAACTATTAACTTTTGACAAAACCTATTGAACAATAAGTGATTAGGGAAAGAAAAGACAGCAATGGGTAACGATTAGCTTAATAGAAAACCTTTATAATAGCTTTTTCTGACAAAATTTAAACAAACTCTTGGCTTTTACAATAATCTTGATTATCTTTGTTCATATTATTGTAAAATTTCACGGATATGAACAAGACATGTAATCTATGGTTAGTAGCCGCCTGCATGGCGATATTAGCATTTTCTTCGTGCAGTGAGGATAATAACGAAACCCATCCGAGGGATACCCTGACCGACTATTCTGTTTCAGATAACTGGCTTCATATTACGGATTTGCCCACTAAGCCCGTCGATGTATTCTATGCCTATCCCTATCCTACAACCTACCGTGGGAGCGACGACTATTGCGCCGTAACCAACGAAGTTATGCGTGCGGGCGCAAGAAGTCTGCGCCAAATCCAGGCAGCCGTTTATGAGCAGAGCGCGAACCTGTACATGCCCTATTACCGTCAGATGGATGCAACCTATGCCTTGACTCTTTCACCCCAAGATCAAGACCGGGTAATGCGGAGTGTCCCCGGGGCGGATGTGATTGCGGCATTCAAATATTACGTGGACAATTTTAGCGACGGACGGCCTTTTATCCTTGCCGGACATTCACAAGGCTCAAACAGTCTGCTTTACGTGCTGGAATACATGAAAGATAAGCCCGATCTGCTCGACCGGTTCGTGTGCGCCTATGTCATCGGCTATTCGGTAACGTCGGAATTTCTGGCGGCGAATGCCCCGCTGATTTTTGCTACGGGACCTACCGATACGGGCGTGATTGTTTCATGGAACACCGAATCACCAGGGGTTACCGCCGTCAATCCGGTCGTAGACCCTGGAGCACTCGCGATCAACCCCATATCATGGACAACCGAGGAGATACTCGCAGACAAAGAATTGAGCCTGGGAGCACGGCTGGACAATCCTTCCGGAGGGTTTGAAAAAATAGAACATTTCGCCGACGCACGGGTGAACCATGCTCGGGGTGTTATCGTTTGCAGTACGGTCGATCCACAGGATTGGGCCGCACCCGGATCGGTTTTCCCGCTGGGCGTTCTTCACCAATGCGATTACTCGTTTTATTATTACGACCTACAACAGAACGTCGCCGACCGAGTGAATGCATATTTCAACAAATGAAATAATACTATCTGTTTTACAAAGAGGAAGATAACTGGTATTTATAAAAAAATCAAAAGACTTACTCATAGAGAGAATTTTCGAACTAATTATTTGAAACCTGCATTAGGACAAGGTTTGGTTGAGATGACTATACCTGATATGTTGTGTATTAGAAAGGGAAAAGATATACCAAGAACTCAAACATTTTTTATCTAAATTCCTCGTTATTGTAAAAATACTTCAACTATCCCCCCTGCCCCTCTCTGAAAATCACATTTGAGCCTTAGAGAAAGCCTTATTTCCATTTTATTGTTTATATTTGCCCGCAATTAAACATGAAGGCTATGGCAACGCTACAGGAGACGACTATTTTCAACTATTCCGACATTATATTCAGTTATATTATCAACAATGAGTCTATCTGTACTCATAAGGCATCGTCGCATTTACTGATCTATGTCTATTCGGGCAAAATGTCCATTATAGAGCGTGGGGAAGAGATTGTGGCGACGAAAGGGGAGTGTGTATTCGTGAAACGAGACCATTCGGTGGTGATAACCAAGGGGGCGCACGAGGGGGAACAGTACCAAGGGATTACCCTGAGGTTCACCCGAAGTTTTCTGAGGGATTACTTCCGCGAGCTGAACCAAAAAGATATAGCCAAGAACATCAAACCTTTCCCGATGTCTGTCCTTAAACTGGATAAATCGAGCGACATTGACAGCATCTTCTACTCGATGATTCCTTATTTCGATTCGAAGAATAAACCGAATGACGAGGTGATGCAGTTGAAGATACGCGAAGGGCTAATATCGTTGCTCGCCACCGACAGGCAGTTCTATCCCACCTTATTCGACTTTACCGAACCTTGGAAGATAGATATTCTCGACTTCCTCAACAAGAACTACATGTACGACCTTTCTATTGAAGAAATAGCCTCTTACACAGGGCGAAGCCTGGCTACGTTTAAGCGCGATTTTAAGAAAATAAGCGAACTGCCTCCTCAAAAATGGATTATGCAGAAACGCCTGAATACGGCCTACGAAAGGATAAAAATAGGAGGGGAGAAGATTCCCGATGTTTGCTTCAACGTGGGGTTTAAGAACCGGGCGCATTTCACCACCGCATTCAAAAGGCAGTTCGGGTTTACTCCGGCGCAATAAATCAATCTTGAGCTTTTAAGGAAAAGACATTTGAGCCGACAGGGAAAACAAGTCGGGCTATAGGCGAGTTACCTTTGCATCATGAGTTAACAGAGTTGTAGAACAAATAAAATGGACAATCATGAAACAAAGTGTAACATTCAAGAACCGGGAAATAGACGTAGCGGCCGATCTTTATCTTCCTGCCGATTTTAATGAGAATCAACAGTATGCCGCCATCATTACGGTGCATCCGGGCAGCAGTTGCAAAGAGCAGACAGCGGGCATCTATGCCGACAAACTGGCAAAGAAAGGATTTGTAACGTTGGCTGTAAATGCTTCTTATCAAGGAGAAAGTGGTGGCGAACCCCGCCATATTGAAGACTCGGCAACGCGTGTGGAAGACATCCGTAGCGCTATCGATTATTTAGTGACACTGCCTTCTGTGGATGAAAACCGCATAGGTGCGGTGGGCATTTGCGCGGGCGGGGGATATGCGGTAAATGCGGCCATGACCGAACGACGCATTAAAGCCGTGGGGACGGCCGTAGGGGCCAACATAGGGCGTGTGTATCGCGAAGGCGGACAAGAGGGCATCCTCGCTACCTTGGAGATGATAGGCAAGCAACGCACGGCCGAAGCGCGTGGAGCTGAACCCCTCATCATACCTTGGGTAACGGAAGAGAGCAAAGAGGCTGCCGATATTGATCTTCGCGAAGCCTACGATTATTACCGTACTCCTCGCGGGCAGCATCTTTGCTCTCCCAATAAGTTGCGTTTTACAAGCATGGCCTCCGTGATTGCTTTCGATGCTTTCTACCTGGCTGATATGCTACTCACCCAACCGCTTCAAATTATCGTGGGCAGCCTGCAAGGAGCATTCGGTTCAAACAAAGACGGGCATTATCTTTACGAAAAGGCGGCTTCTGCAGAGAAAGACTTGCTGATAATGGAAGGCGCCTCCCATTACGACCTTTACGATAATCCGAAATATGTAGACCCGGCAGTGGAAAAGTTTACGGAGTTTTTCCGTAAAAACCTATCAAGCCTGAGCCAATAACTCTGTAGCTATTGTTTGGGCAATCAAGTAAGTCGGTGCCGAAGTATTCCCGTCGGTATGATAAGGAATGACCGAGGCATCGACTACCATCAGGTTCTTCACCCCATACACCTGGCAGGAGGAATCGACAACCGCTCCGTCCGATTCTTTACCCATCTTCAGTTGGCATTGGTCGTGCCAACTGGTCATGTAACCGTTTCTGATAAACTCCTCCAGTTTGGCATCGTCGGTAAGCTGTTCTTTGGTAGGCGATACAAGTTCGCAAGCGGGGTCTATCTTGTGTATCTCTTCCCCTGTGCGTGCCATATAATCTTTAAGCAGACTTTTCAGCAGATTCATGTCGTCGGGGTCGCTTAAGAACCGGTAGTCTAATGACACCAACTTCAATGGGTCATCGCTTAAAATCGTACTGACTCCTCTGCTCTTGGGATTGACCTGAAGCAACACCAACTGGAATTTTCCGTCTCCCAAATAAGAAGAGAACATCTGTATGCTTCGTTCTTTCGAATCGCGCGGGCCTCGAGGATCGGGTAGGGCTGCGCCTCCTATCCAGAAGCCATTGGGATCGTACTCGGCCATTGCTTCTCCGTCTTCTTTTGTACACGTGAATATGGCAGCGATAACGCCATCGTAGGCCAAGTTCTTCCCGACATTTTCGTTGTTATAAACCGTGGGGATGTTGTATTTATCGAGGGTTTCGCGTGGGCCTATCCCCGACAGCATCAGCAGCTTCACGCTGTGTATCCCTGCAGAAATAATCACCTTTTTGTTGGCAGTGGCTTGCATGGTCACTCCTTTGTGAATGTATTCAACGCCTTGAGCCGTTTTGTCATCACCAAACAAGACTTTGGTTGCGGTGGCTTGGTTGAGCACGGTCAGATTCGGGCGTTTGCGGACT
>DAIREI010000193.1:0-4279 GCA_036795675.1 Bacteroidales bacterium | reverse complement strand
TCGTTAATATCTTCATATATCGAACAATTTCATTAATTTTGTGTCCTTAAATCAAATATAGAGTCTTATGTCTGCCCCCAAGCATATTAAAAGCGCATTAATATCGGTATATCATAAAGATGGATTGGACGAAATAATAACGTTGCTTCACCGCGAAGGCGTTGTGTTCTACTCTACAGGAGGGACTAAGTCGTTCATCGAAGGATTGGGTTACCCCTGCATTGCGGTAGAAGATTTAACCGGTTATCCTTCCATCCTCGGTGGTCGTGTAAAGACGCTTCACCCCAAAGTATTCGGCGGCATCCTCAATCGTCGCGACAACAAAGAAGACCAACAACAGATAGCACAATACGAAATCCCCCCTATAGACCTGATAATAGTTGACTTGTACCCCTTCTGCGAAACCGTAGCATCGGGAGCAAGCGAAGAAGATATTATCGAAAAGATAGATATTGGCGGCATATCGCTTATCAGGGCGGCAGCCAAAAACTTCGACGATGTAGTGATTGTGGCTTCTAAAGACCAGTATCCCACATTATTAAAGATGCTAACCGACCAAGGGGCTTTGTCCTACGCCCAGGAAAGGAAATGGTTTGCCAAAGAGGCCTTTGCCGTTTCGTCGGGGTACGACACTGCTATCTTCAACTACTTCGATGCTGGAGAGGGAACTTATTTCCGCCAGGCATACGACCAGACCAAGCAACTCCGTTACGGAGAGAATCCCCACCAGAAAGGAACTTACTTCGGCGATTTCAAAGAACTCTTCAAGCAGATTCACGGTAAGGAAATATCGTACAACAACCTGTTGGACATCAATGCGGCTGTCGATTTAATCTCCGAGTTCGACGAACTGACCTTTGCCGTACTGAAGCACAACAACGCTTGCGGAATTGCTTCGCGCAACACGGTGAAAGAGGCTTGGGAAGCCGCTTTGGCGGGCGACCCCGTATCGGCCTATGGCGGAGTATTGATTTGCAATGCCCGCATTGACGGCGAAGCAGCCCAAGAGATAGACAAGATATTCTTCGAGATAATCATCGCTCCGGCATACAGCGAAGAGGCCTTGGAAGCATTAATGCAAAAGAAGAACCGCATCATCCTGATACAAAAAGATACACCCGAGTCCGGCACTCAATTTCGCTCGTTGCTGAACGGCGTACTTATTCAGGATAAAGACAGCAGCATACAAACACGGAAAGACTTGACGGTGGCGACAAAGAAACACCCGGCAGAGCGGGAATATGAAGATTTGCTGTTTGCCAATAAGATAGTGAAGAACACAAAATCGAACGCTATAGTATTGGCCAAGAACAAACAACTTTGTGCAAGTGGAGTAGGGCAGACATCGCGTGTCGACGCCCTGAAGCAAGCCATAGAGAAAGCGAAGAACTTCGGCTTCGACCTGAGAGGAGCCGTAATGGCTTCCGATGCTTTCTTCCCCTTCCCCGATTGTGTGGAGATTGCCCATCAGGCGGGCATTGCATCGGTAATACACCCGGGAGGGTCGATAAGAGATAATGAATCAATAGATTATTGCAATCATCACAATATGTCAATGGTAACGACGGGAGTCCGTCACTTTAAACACTAAATTCAACATCATGGGACTTTTTTCTTTTACACAAGAATTAGCAATGGACCTGGGTACTGCCAATACCATCATTATATCGGGTGGTAAAATAGTGGTAGACGAACCCTCGGTAGTTGCTTTAGACCGCAACGGCAAAACGGTTGCCATCGGTACCAAGGCGCAACAAATGCAAGGTAAAACACACGCCAAAATAGAAACCATACGCCCTCTTCGCGACGGAGTTATCGCCGACTTTAATGCGGCCGAACAGATGATAAGGGGCATGATAAAGATGATAAACAACAAGAGCCGCTTCTTTACTCCATCGTTGCGTATGGTAGTCTGCATCCCTTCGGGTAGTACCGAGGTGGAACTTCGTGCCGTGCGCGACTCGGCCGAACACGCTGGAGGACGCGACGTATATATGATATACGAGCCGATGGCTGCCGCTATCGGTATCGGCCTCGACGTAGAAGCGCCGGACGGTAATATGATTGTGGACATCGGCGGTGGTACTACTGAAATTGCGATTATCTCGCTCGGAGGTATCGTATCGAACAAGTCTATCCGTATTGCAGGCGACGACCTCACGCAAGACATACAGGAATACATGGGACGCCAGCACAATATGCGCATCGGCGAGCGCACGGCCGAAAGAATTAAGGTAAACGTAGGTTCGGCATTGGTGCACCTGGATATTCCGCCCGAAGACTATAAAGTGTACGGCCCCAACCGTATGACCGCGCTGCCGATGGAAGTGCCCGTGTCTTACACCGAGATAGCGCATTGCCTTGATAAGTCGATTTCGAAGATAGAGATGGCCGTATTGAATGCGCTGGAAAGCACTCCCCCTGAGTTGTATGCCGATATTGTACGCAACGGTATATACCTGGCCGGTGGCGGCGCCTTGCTGAAAGGATTGGATAAACGTCTGCAAGATAAGATAAACATCCCCTTCCATATCGCCGAAGACCCCTTGCACGCTGTGGCGAAGGGTACAGGCATTGCATTGAAGAATATTCACAAATACAATTTCCTTTTACGCTAATTGAAGAACCTTGTTCAGTTTATTCTAAAGAATGCGCATTGGTTGCTCTTCTTCTTACTGCTATTTACTTCGGTATTCTTTCTGGTAAAGAACAATCAGTTCCAGCGAAGCAAATACTTGGCTGTAGCGCAGGAGATAGCGGGGAATGTGCATGCCGTTACGGGAAGCATTGAATCATACCTGCACCTGAAGCAGGAGAACGAGGAACTTACCGAGCGCGTGGCCGAATTGGAAGCCCGGTTTATCGGTAATAGAAGCGAATTGTACGGCCAACAAGACTCCATTCTTTTAGAGCATTTATCGGTAGATGCTTACGACTCCTCCGATTACCGGTTTATGCCGGCTCATGTGGTGTACAACAATACTACCCGAACCGACAACTACATCCAACTGAACAAAGGCGCTAACGACGGTATTGCCATAGACATGGGAGTAATTACCCCGCGAGGCATAGTAGGAGTGGTAGTGAACACTACGCCCAACCGCTCGCTGGTAATCCCGGTGCTTAACTCGAAGTTTAGGTTGAGTTGCAAGATAAAGAACAGCAACTACTTCGGCCCCCTTACCTGGGACGGCAAAGACGCTGCCTATACCTACCTGCAAGAATTGCCCCGTCATGCCGAAATCAACGTAGGCGACACCATCATCACCAGCGGATACTCCACCATATTCCCCGAAGGGCTGCCCGTAGGGATGATAGTGGATGCCAAGCGGCAGGAGAACGATAATTATACCTCGGTAAAGGTGAGGCTCTTTACCGATTTTACCACCCTCAACAACGTGATTGTTGTGGCCAACAAGCGAAGCAAAGAAGAATTGGAACTAATGCAAATGATGGAATAAATGTCGAGTACCTGGTTTAAACATACCGTATTGTTTTTGTTGCTTGCTTTCTTGCAAGTAACCCTCTTCAACCGGATACACATCCTGGGTTATGCTACGCCCTTGCTCTATGTTTATTCCATTATCAAGATGCCTGTCGACATGAATCGCAACTTAGTCTTGCTCTTGTCTGTGCTGATGGGCTTCATTGTCGATATTTTCGATTTTACCTTGGGCTTGAATATGCTGGCCTGTACGCTTACTGGCTTCTCGCGCTTCTACTTCCTCAAACTATTTTCTCCGCGCGATTTGATAGAGTCGGTATCGCCCTCGTTTCGCTCGTTCGGCAAGGGCTTGTTTATCCGTTACGCCTCAGTAGTTACATTTATTCATATCATGATTGTGTATTTCACCGAATCCTTAACACTTTTCGACCCCTTGCACCTTATTTATCGTATCGTAGGAAGTTTTCTTATCACAATCGTTCTTATCTTTGCAGTAGAAAGCCTGAATTGGGATTAATATAAGTGGAAAAGAATAAAATCAATATAGATAGTCGCCGAAGAGTTATTACGGGCATAGTGTTCGTGGTAGTCCTTATCTTCGTCATTCAGTTGTTTCGCCTGCAAATAGTGGATGCCGATTATAAGGCTTGGGCCGATAGCAATGCTTTCCTGAAGAAGATACGTTACCCTTCGCGCGGCGTGGTATACGACCGCAACGGGAACCTGTTGGTATTCAACCAGCCGGCTTACGACGTAATGGTGGTGATGCGCGAGACCCAAGAGTTTGATACCTTAGCGTTCTGCCAAGCAATTAATATTTCTATCGAACAATTT
>DAIREI010000192.1:0-4290 GCA_036795675.1 Bacteroidales bacterium | reverse complement strand
AACAAGCAGGTGGAAAAAAACTTAATTAATAAAAGTTCGGACATTAGCGCCTTTAATGATTACGAGGAACACACCCTACCCGATTCACTACTCTCCCACATTTACGAACTCGGAGCAAAGGCCGAAAAAGAAAACGACCTCGAAGCCCTTTTGTCTGTCTCTGCCATACTTTCCGTAAAGAAGATAAGAGAAGGGCGTTTGGATGAAGGAGTAAGAATATCGGAGGAAATGTTGGAAAGGATTATTCAATCCAACGACTCGCTGCTAATCCCTAAGGCGTACTACAAAACCGGGCGTACTTTCTTCGTTGCCGGAATGCCTTGGCTGGGCTTGAATTATTTTATTAAATCGGCCGATAATGCCACCACTTCAAGCGATAAGGCCAAAGCTTTGTATGCTATTGCGCACTCAGCCTCCTTGTCGCAAGATAAGAAAGGAATTGAGCCGCTGTCATACTATGAACTGGCCGAAAACGAAGCTCGCAAAACAGACGATTCGCTGGTTATCTCGCAATGCTGTTTCGGAATATCGCAAGAGTACTTCCGATCGCTGAGCGCCCATGAAATAATGAATAAAGAGTTAACCCCCACATTGCGCGACAGTATCCTCACTGCAATCAACTATCTGGAGAAAGCCATTGACTATTCGGGAGAAAAATACCGCACTTGGGTAGATAGAGCAGCCATAGGATTAAACTATGCCGCCTTGAAAGATTTCGAAAAAGCCAACTATTATATCTCTCACGAGATGGATCGTGAACCACACTTGTTTGAAACCTCGGCAATGGCCTTGCATGTAAAGGCGGTCCTGTATACTTGCATGAAAAACTACGATATGGCTTTGGCATTTGCACGCCGATCGAATGAATTGGCCATACAACAACATAAAGAGGACGACATCCGCAATTCTCAGCTCACTATTTATTACATCTACAAGTATTCCGGCAATTACAGGCTGGCACTCGAGGCTTTCGAGAAATATGAAGTCTTAAAGGAAGAACTTAATCATAAAACCTTCGAGCAACAAGTAGTCATGTCGGAGATACGCTACGACACCAAATTGAAAGAAGAACAATTGGCAGCCTCGCGGCAGCAAAACTCCCTGTATCTTGGAAGCCTGAAAATCATTATAGCGTTTCTGGTCCTTATTGTCTTTCTTCTCATCTTTATTTGGTATTATTACCGGAAAACGAGAAAGATAAACCGCGAGCTGGTTCGCAAGAACCTGGAATGGGCGGAAGAAGACTCCCGGAAGCTAGCACACCAGCAACAGGATAAAGAAGAAGATGTTGCAGGAGAGCACTTGATACTTATAGAAAGACTTAACAACCTGTATGCCGAACAAAAGATATACCTCAATCCCGAGCTGAGCATCGGCGACCTGGCAAGTAAACTCGATACCAACCGCTCCTACCTCTCCGAAGCCATCAACAAGGCCTACGATAAGAACTTCAATACTTACACCAACGAGTTCAGGGTGAAGGAGGCAATCAACTTGTTCTCCGACCCCAACAGCGATATGATGACCATAGAAACCATTGCTGCCAAAGCCGGGTTTAACAATCGTACTTCGTTCTATCAGGCATTCAAAAAGATTACGGGACTTACACCCATGCAGTTTAAGAAGAACAGGAAGTAAATATCCAATCGTTTTATTTAGCTTATATTCGTCTCTCTTTTGCCGGTAGGGATAAAATCATTACTTTTGCAGCTATACCGGCGCTTAAGCCATAAATACAATATACACTAAACAATGAAGACAGCCATTATTTATGCTTCCAAACACGGCGCTACCAAAGAAGTAGCCCGCACGATTGCCCACCTGTTGCCCGACGACGAAGTTCACTGCATATCGTTAAGAGGCAATAAGAACCCCGATATAAGACCCTACGAAAAAGTGATTTTGGGCACGGCCATTTATGCCGGTAATCCGATAAGCAGCATGAAGAGTTTTTGCGCCAAGAACCGTGCGGAGTTGGAGAAGAAAACCGTAGGACTTTACATCTGCTGCGTACTGAAAGAGAAGCAGGAAGAACAATTTGGTGGGGCTTTCCCCGACTACTTGCATCGCAAGGCCAAATCGACAGCCATGATGGGAGGAACTATCAATATGCACGAACTCAGCTTTTTCGAGCGGCTGGTAACTAAGAATGCCGCCAATATTACCGAGTCGATGTCGAGCCTCGACCATAATATGATACACTCTTTCGCTAACGCAATGAAATAATAGTTTTAATCTTTATCATACTTATTTTATGAAGACACATCTCTTGTTCCTTAGCATTATCGCACTGATGTTTGCCTCGTGTAAACCTCAACAAAGCACGCTGCCCGAAGTCTCCGTACGCTGGGAGATGGGAAGTAATCAACCGGGTTACAAGTACAGTAACACTTTTCATATCACCAACATGGGCGATACACCCTTGGGTAATAACTGGGTGTTCTATTACGGACAACTGCCTGCCGTTCCGCAAAATGAGGAAGGCGATCCCTTTGCCGTGGAGCAGATCTGTTCTACACACTTCAAGCTCTACCCTACCGCAACTTACGAAAACATTCTTCCCGGTGAAACCCGTGCCTTTGAATTTGTGTGCCGGGGCGAAGTGATTAAGGAAGCCAACGGCCCCCTGGGCGGCTACATCGTGCAATTGGATAAGGACGGCAACGAGGTAGGCAACCCCGTTAATGTAGATATAACCGTCGATCCCTTCGATAAGCCCGAACAGTGGGCACGCGGCGGCGACCGCTCTATCTACCCTTACGGCGACATTGTTTACGACCGCAACTTAGCTATCATAGACGACTCGGATGTAAGGCTCCACGCCATATTCCCCACAGTGAAGCATGTAAGCGTAAAGAGCGGCTACCACAACCGCCCGGTTGCGGAGGATGCCGAGTTTACTTCCCGTATAGAACCTAAAGCAAAACCCGAAGGCTATATACTCACCATCACCAAAGACCATATAGAGATTGCCGCCAATGATGAGGCAGGTCTGTTCTATGGAGAAAAGACCCTGCGTATGCTGGAGATGAATTGCCGCCGCCTCGATACCAATATGCCTACCCTGGTTATAGAAGATTATCCCGACTTCCATTACCGGGGAATGCACTTGGATGTTAGTCGCAACTTCACAAAAAAGGAGGATGTGATGCTATTGCTCGATATCTTGTCATCTTACAAGATAAATACCTTCCATTTTCATTTGGGCGATGATGAAGGATGGCGGCTGGAGATACCCGGCTTGCTCGAACTGACCGAGGTGGGCGCCCGCCGCGGACATACCCGCGACGAGCAGGATTGCCTCTACCCGGCCTACGGAAGCGGCTGGGATAAAAACGACCCCGACGCTTTCGGCAACGGCTATTATTCGGTCGATGATTATATCGAGATATTGAAATACGCCGCCGAACGGCACATTAGCATAATACCCGAGTTTGACATGCCGGGGCATTCGCGCGCCGCTATCAAGTCGATGCTGGTTCGCTACAATAAATATAAGGACACCGATATAGCGAAAGCCGAAGAGTTTCTCCTTACCGACTTGGAAGATACATCGGAGTATATGTCGGTGCAATATTATAACGACAATGCGATAGATATAGCGCGCCCCAGCACCTACAAGTTTATCTTTCATGTGATAGACGAGGTAGAGAAGATGTATAAGGCAGCCGGTGTTCCCTTCGAGATATGGAACCTGGGCGGCGACGAAGTAGCGCCTGGCGCTTGGGAAGGCTCTAACTACTGCAAACTCATGGCCGAAGAGCTGGGGCTGGAGAATATCCGCGACCTGGAAGACCATTTTGTAGCCCGCGTGGCGGAATATGTACAAAGCAAAGGCATGAAAATGTCGGGCTGGCAAGAAATTACCATCGCTTCCGACGGGAAGCCCAATCCGGCCCTGCAAAAGTATCAACTCATCAACCTTTGCTGGCACAACGGCGATACAGGAAAGCGATCGCCGGGCGAATTAACGGCGGCCGGATTCCCCATCGTCCTGAGCAATGTTGACTATTTCTATCTGGATATGTCGTACAACGCGCATCAGAGCGAACCGGGACTTTACTGGGGAGGCTATGTAGACGAGTTTCAATCGCTTAGCATGAAGCCTTGGTCGTTCCTTCCTAAAAAGACCGACCTGGCATTGGGCGTACAGGGGCAGCTGTGGAGGGAGACACTTCAAGGCTTCGACAAGATACAACGCTCGCTCTTTCCCAAAATATTCGGGCTGGTAGAGCGGGCTTGGAACGCCGAAACCAAACTTTCGGTGAAGGAGTATAATAATATCATCAA
>DAIREI010000191.1:0-4292 GCA_036795675.1 Bacteroidales bacterium | reverse complement strand
TTTATCGTTTGAAGAACGTGCCGCCGACTTGGTTTCGCACCTGACATTGGAAGAAAAAGTGGCACAAATGCTAAATAATGCACCTGCCATCGAGCGATTTAACATTCCGCCCTACGAGTGGTGGAACGAATGCCTGCATGGCGTAGGCCGCACCGATTACAACGTAACCGTATATCCGCAAGCTATTGCCATGGCTGCCGGATGGGATAAGGAGGCCATCAAAATTATGGCAGAACAAACGGCCGAAGAGGGACGGGCCATCTACAATACTTCGTCGGCCAAGGGTGATTACAGCCGCTACTACGGCCTCACTTATTGGACGCCCAACATCAACATATTTCGCGACCCGCGTTGGGGCCGGGGACAAGAAACCTACGGCGAAGATCCCTACCTGACGGCTATGCTCGGCAAGAACTTTGTAAAAGGATTGCAGGGACACGACGACCGCTATTGGAAAGCAGCAGGCTGCGCCAAGCATTTCGCCGTGCATAGCGGCCCGGAGCATAACCGCCACGAGTTTAATGTAGAAGTAAGCAATTACGACCTTTGGGATACCTACCTACCGGCATTCAAAGAGCTGGTCGACGTCGATGTGGCGGGCATCATGTGCGCCTACAACGCCTACGAGGGACAACCCTGTTGCAGTAGCGATAAATTAATGATTGAGATATTGCGCAACGACTGGAACTTTACCGGCTATGTGACTTCGGACTGCGGCGCTATCGACGACTTCTTCAACTTCCATAAAACACATCCCGACAAAGCTTCGGCTGCTGCCGATGCCGTATTCCACGGCACCGACCTCGAGTGTGGCAACTCTACCTATTACACACTGGTTGATGCCGTTCGCAACGGGCAGCTTAGTGAGGAGGTCATTAATACTTCACTAAAACGTTTGTTTATTATCCGTATGAAATTGGGTTTGCTCGACCCGAAAGAGAAAGTTCCCTACAACGTTATCGACTCTACCCGATTGGAAGCCCCACAACCCATAAGGAACATACCCTGAAGATGGCTCAGCAATCTATAGTCCTGCTGAAGAACGACAACCTGTTGCCGTTAGACAAAACCAAACTAAAGAAAGTAGCTGTAGTAGGCCCAAACGCTAACAATCCGGAAATGCAACTGGGTAATTACAACGGCTTCCCCACACGCATTATCACGCCTTACGAGGGATTGAAAGAGTACTTAGAAGGACAGGCCGAGGTGTATTGCTACTCGGTAATTGACTACTATGGTCCTACCCCCAAATCATTCGCCAACGAGATTAGCAAGTTCAAAGATGTCGATTTGATTATCTTCGTAGGCGGTCTATCGCCCCGTATAGAAGGCGAACAACTACAATTGGATGCCCTCGGTTTCTACGGCGGCGACCGCACTTCCATCCTGCTGCCCAAGTTGCAGACCGACTTTATGAAAGCACTGAAAACTACCGGCAAACCCGTCGTATTTGTGATGATGACGGGCAGCGCCATCGCCATCCCATGGGAATCGGAAAACATACCCGCAGTACTGAATGCCTGGTACGGCGGCGAAGCTATAGGTAAAGCCTTGGTCGACGTGCTTTTTGGCGACTACAACCCTTCGGGGAAACTGCCTGTTACCTTTTATCAGGGCGATAAAGACCTGCCCGACTTTGAAGACTATGACATGAGCAACCGCACTTACAAGTATTTCAAAGGCCGACCGCTATACCCTTTCGGTTACGGACTGAGCTATACCGGTTTCAAGTACAACTGGTTAGTAAAACCGCACGCTACTTATAACGATGTAGATAATATTAAGTGCGCCATAACAATAAGCAACACAGGCAATATGCCCGGCGACGAAGTAGCCCAGCTTTACGTCTGCTATCCCGAAGGAAAAGGCTATCCGGTAAAAGAGCTTCGCGGCTTCGAAAGGAAATACATCCTCCACGGAAAAGCTGAAGAAGTATCGTTCGAGATTCCTATTGTTTCCTTTGCTAAATGGATGAAGGAAGAAGGCAAAATGGACGTGCCCAAGGGCAAATACCGCCTTTTTGTAGGAGGAAATTCGGAAGATATGAGAGTTGTAGCGGAGTTTGAAGTAGAGTGAAGAAATAAGAGCCCTCTTCAATTGCAATTAACAGAATAATGGGTATTTAACCAGAAAAGTAGTATCTTTGCGAAAACATATCATATTGGCAAGTTCATACAAACACAACCCCAAGTCATCATATCCTTATCTATTCAATTACTATAGATGAAAATACCCAACGATAAGATTGTCTGCTGTGTAACTCCATCGGGAAAGGAGAACAAATACATAGACTTGATGCGGTCGGCGCTTCGCAAGATAGATGTAGAGCCTGTATCGAAGAAGCAACGGGATGCTTCGGATTACATCTGGCATCATTGGATTGAAAAGACGCCCTACTTATCCTTAATCAAGCTCTACAAAGCTACGCAAAAGAAAATCATCTGGAACGTTCACAATAAAATCCCGCACGATGCCAAAGATGTTCAACAAGCGAAGGCATTTATGGCGGCTACGGCAGATGCGGCGCACAAGATAGTAATTCATTGCAAAGAGTCGGTAGAAGTAGTTAGTGAGCTATGCGAGAATAATCCGGATGTCTTAGACAAAATTGTTTATGTCCCCCATCCTAATTATATAGGCGTATATGGCCCTGAAAAGAGGGATAACTCCTTGAGCAACGACAAACTATCACTCTGCTTCTTCGGCAAAGTGAAAGAGTACAAGAACATCGAGCTGCTCATCGCTGCCATCAACGAACTGAACTATAACGATGTGGAACTGAAAATCATCGGCCGTTGTTGGAATCCGCAATACTTCCATAACCTGATTGGTGATAATAAGCACATAAAGACAGACTTCCGATTTATCGACGATAGTGAAATCCCCGAAATATCGGCCAATAGCCACCTGTTCGTTTTTCCTTACAACACGGCTTCTTCGTTAAATAGCGGCGCCACCCTGCTGGCGTTTTCCTATGGCCGCTCGGTGCTTTCGTCTCTCACGGGCACGCTTGCCGATGTAGAGGATAAGTCGATGTTTTTCTCTTATTCTTATAATAACCCTGCGGAACACAAGGAGATGCTGAAACAGCAGATAACCGCCATTCGCAATCAATACAAAGGTGATTATAATGAGCTATTGACGCTAGGTGAAAGATGCCGCAACTATGTAAGCGAACATAATTCATTGGAACGGGTAGCCAAGCAGTTGTCGCTCGTTTTCGACAATCGAGAGAAAGCGCCCCGTAATATCTCCACGCGATTGGCCGGCCTGCAACTGCGCATCATGCTGCCCGCGAGAAAAATAATGCTCTTGGGGAAGAAGGCATTCCCTGTTATACAAAATAAATTGAAATGGACATAGACTTAGTATACATGTGGGTGGACGGAAGCGACCCCAACTGGATAGCCAAATATAACGCTTACTTCGGGAAGACCGAGGAAGACAATGAAATTAATTGCAAAGGGCGCACGGCCGACAACGAAGAGCTTAAATACAGCCTACGCTCCATGGAAAAGTATGCCCCCTGGATACGCAAGGTCTTTATCGTCACCAATGAGCAAACACCCGATTGGCTCGACACCTCCAATCCCAAAGTAGAGATTATAGATCACAAAGCCATTGTCCCGGAAGAACATACGCCCTGTTTTAATCCCCGGGTGGTTGAATATTGTCTATACAAGATACCCGGTCTGTCCGAGCGCTTTATCTATGCCAACGATGACATGTTCCTGAACAAGCCCCTCACCCCCGAAGACTTCTTTGCCCCGGACGGGTTACCTATCATCCGCCTGGCTCGCCGGCCATTCAGGAAGTTGAGCCTGTTATTCAAAGAGAAGGTGCAAAAGAAGCCGCTCCACAATCATAATCAAGCCATACGAAATGCCGCCGAATTGGCAGAAAAGAAGTTCGGCATATACTACAACGGCAAGCCGCATCATAACATCGATGCTTACCTGAAAAGCGATTGGAAGCAATTGGTGGAGGAGACATTCAAAAACGAGTTTGCCTCGGTGATGAATAATAATCTCGAGCGCAGTTCTACCGATATCGAGCGGGTAATATATGCTTACACGGTATTGAACCAAAAGCGTGGGTACCTGCAACACTCTACAAGGAAGATAGCCTTTCATGCCCATATCGACAATGACCGGCATTACGAGCACTTTGAGAAATACAACCCTATGATGTTTTGTATGAACGACTCGCAATACGCCACCGATAGCGACCGGGAAAGAGCAAGGGCGTTTCTGGAAGAACGCTTTCCCTGGAAGTCGGAGTTTGAAAAGTGA